>CAIXME010000570.1 GCA_903920425.1 uncultured Pirellula sp.
GAATGGGAAAAATGATGGAAAACCAAATCCCTACGATACGCGAGGAAGATCGTCGATTTGCTTTCGCCTGTTGCCTAGAGCTGGGACTGGGGCTCTTTGCGTTGGTGATGGGGGGCGCGTTTGGCGTTGAGGTTCGATCCAATATACCGGCGTTGAGCGATGGGGAGCGATGTGCGACGGGGCTGCTCATTGGGTCGGCCGCAGGTATTCTGATGGCGATAGTCATGCAAGGCATTAGCAAGATCCCGCTGCGGTCCATTCAAGCGCTCAACGAAGTGGCATCGGTGCAACTTTGGAGCCTGCTAAAGGGCTTGTCCACGGCGCAATTGATCGTTCTCGCGTTGACGGCAGGAGTAGGAGAAGAGCTACTTTTCCGTGGTTGGTTGATGCAATCGATCACGGGTAGCGTGTCGACGTGCTCGATGGAATCGCTGGTAGCGGGGATTATTGGTAGCTCCATCCTTTTTGGCTTCGCGCACCCGATTAGCAGGATGTATGTCTTTTTAGCGTTCCTGATGGGGTGTTTTTTTGGCATTCTGTACTGGTGTACCAACAACTTGCTGGTTCCTATCGCAGCGCATTGGATTTATGACGCGATTCTGATGGTCGCTTTTGTTCGCTCGCAGGGCGCGGGGCGGATCATGAGGTAGCGGGCTGTTCGTAATGTCGATTTCGACTATAAATTCTGTCTTACAAATCACGGGATTCAATTGACTTTGTGGGCGGAAAATGATGCGATTCTGGACTGCAATCGTACTATGCTTTGGGCTGTGCGCTCACGCTTCGTCGCAAGAAAGCGCCGCTCAGCCAGGACCAGCTTTACCTGGTTCGGTGATTGCAAAGCTTGCCTCCGATATCGAATCAGTGGAATCGGTCGTCTCCAACACATGGGTGGTGGAGTGGTTGTCCCAGGTACGGCGTTTGCCGCCCGTGGAATCACGAACGGAATTGGTCAATAATCGGGAAGTCGTCATAGACGAAGCGATGTTCTACTTCGCTCGATATGGCTCACCGTTGTCATATGCTCGTGCCTTAGATTTGGCTTCGTCAGCCGGATTCGAAGGAAAGCCTGGCTCGCGCGTCTTCGATTTTGGCTACGGTAGCATTGGGCATTTGCGGATGTTGGCACTGAGTGGGCATACGGTAACGGGAGTCGACGTGGCTCCTTTTCTACAGGCGATGTATCGCGATGCGAGCGGAAAGCTGGATAGCGGTACCGTATCTGTGCTTCATGGGCGTTTCCCCAAAGACCAGGATCTCGTCGAACGCGTTGGCGACCAATACGATTTGGTCATGTCCAAAAATGTTCTCAAGCGTGGCTATATCCATCCGGCACGCGAGGTTTCGGATCCCAGGATGACGATCGATTTGGGTGTCGAGGACGACGTGTTCTTGGCCAAAATCGCATCCATGCTAAAGCCGGGTGGAGTTTTTGTTATCTACAACTTCTGTCCGGCAAAAGCTGCTGACGACCAGCCTTATATTCCCTGGGCGGACGGTGAATCCCCTTTCAGCCGCGACGCATTTCAAAACGCGGGTTTTGAAGTGATCCATTTCGATGTGAATGATGATGCGGAAGCGCGTCGAATGGGTAGTGCGCTCGGTTGGGACGGGCCAGGTGGAATGAACTTGGAAGCGGATCTTTTTGCCTGGTACACGGTCGTGCGCAAGAAAGCCGATTCAACGACGGTGAAGCCATGAGTTTACGTGTCTTGCTGGGGGACCCTTCGTGGCTTTTTGATTTTGCGATTCCGATACGGTCCGCGACGGTGGTCCACCCGGAACGCCTCGATTGGGAGCTTGAGGATTCCTATCAGCTTCCGCCCCTCTATTCTTTATTGCGTGGAACTCAATTCGCTACCTTCTCCATGGCGTGGAGCGAACAAGGGTTGTTCGCGTCGGTGAAGATAGATCCTAATGCGCAAAAGCCTCGCTATGACTTTATGCAGCCTCGAACCATGTACGGAAGCCAGATGCGTTTATCGGTTTTTGTCGATACGCGTTGGAGTCCCGATGTGCGCCGAGGAACTATCTATTGCCATCGATTTGACTTTATGTGCGACGAGCCAAAAGGCAAACAAGTGCAACGCGGGCATGGCGAGCTGAACACGTTGCATCGCGCCCGTGTTGCTCCGGCTGCTGTTCATCCCAAGGACCTCTATGCAGGCACGTTGGCTAGAGAATTCGGTAATGAATTCCGAGCATTTATTCCTGCCCACGCGATGACGGGATTCGACCCGACGGAGTATCAGGACCTAGGGATCTTTCTGATGGCAACGGATCCGAACTATGGTCAACAGACCGTTGCGAGATCCATCGAAAGCACCTACGGAGAGGATCCAAGCCAATGGTGTCGTGGAAAACTGATTTAAACAAATCGAAGATCGGCAGCGACCCACTATGTTAGTTCTACAGAGAAAGCCAAAGTCGTTTGGTCGAATTGATGGATCGGCTATTCGACCTGATCGATTTCAAAGCCTATCGTTGCAGGAGATCGAAACCACTCCATTGCAAACCGACGATGGCAATGTCAATTTGTCCGAGGTCTTTGAGGTTATACGCAGTGGTTCGGATCGAACCGATGTCACGTTGATCAATGGTGATTGCAGTTTGATGGATGGCTTGGCCACTCAGATGCAATCTGGAACGCTTTGCGTCTTGGGATCGGTGGGCAACCATCTCGGTCGTGGCATGCTCGGGGGCACGGTGGTGATCAGCGAGCACGCCAAGAGCCATACCGCATGCGGGCTGCAAGATGGGTTGGTATACGTCGGCGGAAATTGCGAAAGTCGATTGGCGGGCCAAGAGCCTGGGCATAAATCGGGAATGCGCGGTGGGGATGTTTTTGTTCGCGGTAACGTAGGCGATCGAGCATGCGAGCGAATGCGCCGCGGAACGGTTTTTGTCGCAGGCAGCATAGGACCCTATGCCGCCTCGCAGTTGATTGCTGGAACGCTGGTCGTGATGGGTGATCTCGGCCCAAATTGGGGCGGCGGAATGCGACGTGGAACGATCGTGCTCGGTAGGGACTACGAAGGCTTGCCAACCGCAAGTTTGTCGGAAGCTCGAGAATTCGAATTGAGTTTCCTACCGCTCGTTTGGAGGCATGTGGAACGTCTTCAAGCAGATGCGCACTTTGTGTTGGCCACTGCGATTGCTTCGCTGCAGCCATTGGGGATCAAAGCCAACGGCGCGATACCGGCATGGACCAAGATTCCCACTACGCGTTGGGTGCAAAGGCAAATCGCCGATCTCAACTACCGCGGAAAAGGGGAGGTGTTGGTGCTTCGTCGCAATTCCTCTCCGAGTGTTTCCTAGATACTCAACTTGTTCCGCTTGGTTCCAAGTGGTATCGCTACGTCCCTTTCTGAAGAAAACAACCTTATGCTCTACGACGCAGTCATTTTCGATTTGGATGGCACATTGCTCGATTCGCTGGAAGACATCGCTGTCGCGGCAAACAATGTTTTGACCGAAATGGGCAAGCCTACGTACCCAATAGAAGAGTATCGTTACTTGGTGGGAGACGGGGTCGGAATGTTGTTTCAAAGGGCGCTCCCGGAGTGCGAAGAGAACCCGTCGCTGAAAGCGGAGTGCATGAACCGCTTTGAGCACGCCTATTCGCAACAATGGAATAATCGTTCCAAACCCTACGCGGGGATTGTTGAAATGCTCGATGCTCTGATGGCTAGATCGATGAGTATTTCCGTATTGTCGAACAAACCTGAGAGATTCACTAAAGAATGCGTGGCTCATTTTTTTGGCGGAATACCGTTTGCGCACGTCTTGGGTCATTCTGAACGATTTCCTAGGAAGCCAGATCCGTCCAGCGCGCGATGGCTGGCTGAGCAATTGGGAATCGCTAACGATCGTATCGCTTATGTTGGTGATACGAACACCGACATGAAAACTGCGGTTGGGGCGAGCTTTTGTGCGATTGGAGTCACATGGGGATTTCGTCCCGAAAGCGAGCTCGTCGCATTTGGTGCACAGCACATTTGCCACACCGTCCAACAACTTGCGGACCACTTGCTTTCCTAAAGACGTATCCCTGATCGAATCAATCAAGACCATGATGGACCGATTTCAGGGCGCAGGAAGCAATGAAGACAGTAAACCCAAACGCACGACCAACCGATCAATCCAAGCAAGAAGAGTTTGAAGCAATCAAGCGACGAATGCACCAACGCTTGGTCGACAAACTCGATCTGTCGCGTGTAGGTGATCTCAAGGGAGAGTCGTTTCGCCGCGAAATACGAGCTGTCGTTGAGCATCTTTGCGACAGCGAAAACACGTTTCTGAACCGATCGGAACGGGACAAGATCGTTGAAGAGGTCTTGGATGAAACGTTAGGTCTGGGACCGCTAGAGTTTTTGCTCAAAGACCCTTCGATCAGCGATATTTTGATCAATGGTCCAAAGAATATCTTCGTTGAACGAAGAGGCCAACTCGAGAAAACAGATGTAGAGTTTCGAGATAACGCACACTTGATGCAGATTATCGATCGAATCGTATCCAAAGTCGGACGCCGGGTCGACGAAACATGCCCGATGGTGGACGCTCGCTTAGAGGACGGCTCACGGGTTAACGCGATTATCCCTCCCCTCGCACTGGACGGAGCTTGCGTCTCCATTCGACGCTTTGGATCGAACCCGCTCAAGCTTGAAGGGTTGCTCAATTACAAAGCGTTCACGCCTGAGATGGTGATGCTTCTCGAGGGATGCATCAAAGCGCGTTTGAACATCATCATCAGCGGCGGAACGGGCTCCGGAAAAACGACCCTGCTCAATACGCTGAGTAGCTTCATTCAAAACGATCAGCGTATCGTAACAATCGAGGATGCTGCGGAATTGCAATTGCAACAAGAGCACGTCGTACGATTGGAAACACGGCCGTCGAACATCGAAGGTACGGGAGCGATCACCGCAACGGACCTAGTTCGCAATGCCCTGCGTATGCGTCCTGAGCGAATCATCATCGGTGAATGCCGAGGTGGTGAGACCCTGGACATGTTACAAGCGATGAATACAGGTCACGATGGATCCATGACCACGGTGCACTCGAACTCACCACGCGATGCGATTGCCCGTTTGGAAACACTGGTAATGATGGCTGGTTACGATTTGCCAGTCAAAGCCATCCGTCAACAAATCTCCGGTGCTGTGGATTTGATTATTCAAGCCAACCGTCTTCAAGGTGGTCCGCGACGCGTTTTGAATATCACCGAAGTGCAAGGGATGGAGCAAGAAACGGTGGTGTTGCAAGACATCTATCGCTTCGTACAAGACGGTGTGGGTGAAGACGGTAAAGCGCACGGATATTTCGAAGCCACCGGCGTTCGACCGTCCTTTATGCCAAGACTGGAATCTGCTGGTATCCGGTTGCCAGCCAGTGCATTTCGCCAACGAATTATGATGCGAGCGTAACAATGCTGGTGTTAATCATTGCAGCGTCAGTGGGTATTTGTGTTGCCGCCATCGTGGGCGCCTTTGCGCTCATGGTTCGTGGCGACGAAGGCACTGTCGCTGAAGATAGGTTGGCAACGCTGACCGCTCGTGGACGGCAGGCTTTTGGAGAAGACGATCCGAACGCGCTCAAGCTGCGCAATCCTCTAGAAGGAACGACCAACGTTCTGGAGGATTGGATGGCACGCAAATTCGATATGAAGACTCTGCTTGAGCAAGCGGATATCAAGCTACCGTTGAGCAAGTTCACTCTGCTTTGCTTTGGGCTCGGCGGCCTTGGTGCCATTGGATGCTTGTTTGCACCGATTCCTATATTCTTTGCACCCATTGCTGGTGTTGCACTTTTCTTTGCTCCATTTTTATGGGTTAAGTACAAACGCAATAAGCGAATTGCCAAATTCAATGCGCAGTTGCCAGAAGCCCTCGAAATGTTGAGCCGTTCATTGCGAGCAGGCCACTCGCTGGGTGCTGGATTCGGGTTGATTGCAGAAGAGATGCAAGATCCTTTGGCGAGAGAATTTGGAAGATGCTTTGAAGAACAGAACTTGGGGGTTTCCCTGGAACAGTCGCTCGATGCGATGACCAAGCGGATCCCCAACCTGGACCTTCGCTTCTTTGCAACCGCGGTGATTTTGCAAAGGCAAACGGGCGGTGACTTGGCAGAAATCCTCGACAAAATCGGACGTCTTGTCCGAGCTCGCTATCGTCTCGCTGGAACAATCCAAGCGTTAACAGGCGAAGGTCGATTGTCGGGGATTGTGTTGCTTTCGTTACCGCCTGGTTTGTTCGTCATGATGCTGTTCATGAATCGTGAGTACGTCATGAAACTGTTCATCGACCCGATGGGCCAATGGATGCTTGGTGGGGCAATCGTGATGCAAATCATGGGTGCCCTCGTGATTCGCAAGATCATCGATATCAAAGTTTAAAAGCAAGTCCTCGTGATGGGCCGTATTGTCGTTTTCAGGTAAGGAAAAATTCAGATGTTGACACTCGCCGCCATCGATCTTCGGCTCGTCATTGCCGTCTCCGTCTTTTTAGCCGTCGGATCGTTGGTATGGTTCGCGATCGACATGTTTTCGAGAGACGAAAAGGCAACCGCGGAGATTAGACTTGATCAGCTCAATTACAAGATGCGGCAAGGCGGTGAGAAGAAAGAGTCTAGCAAAGAAAAGCTGACGCGCGCGTTGGAAGTAGCCTCTCCTTCCTTGTCAAAGCATCTGGAGCCGAAGACCGAAGAGGAAAAGGGAAAGCTGCGTATGCGGTTGACGGAAGCGGGATTCCGAACCGAGTCCTCTTTCGCAATGTTTCTATCCATCAAGTTGCTGGCGGCTCTCGGCGGAGTCGCTGTCGCAGGTGGTCTAACGATGCTAACCAGTGGTTTGAATCAAACCGTTCTACTGCGGGCTGTTATCGGTGGCGGGTTGGCGTTCTTTGCACCCGAAATGATATTGGACTTCCTGCGTTCTAGTCGCAAAAAGCAAATCACACTCGGATTGCCCGACGCGCTCGATCTTTTGGTGGTAAGCGTCGAGGCCGGTTTAGGTTTGGATCAAGGGATTCGCAAGGTTGCCGACGAGATGCGAGCCTCCTATCCCATCTTGGCGGACGAGTTGCAGCTCAGTACGTTGCATTTGCAAATGGGACGTGTTCGTGCCAACGTATTGCAGGAATTAGGCAATCGAACGGGGGTAGAAGATCTCCGAACGCTTGCATCGCTATTGATCCAAGCGGACAAATTTGGATCGGGTGTCGCGCAGGCTTTGCGGGTGCAAAGTGAATCGATGCGAATCAAGCGGCAGCAGATTGCAGAAGAGAAAGCGGCGAAAACGGCCGTGAAGCTAATCTTCCCCCTCGTTATCTTTATCTTCCCTGGGGTGTTCGTCGTCCTCGTTGGTCCTGCTGCGATTCAGATGGCCAGAGAGTTGTTCCCAGCGATGGAAGGCCGATAGGGGAAGAAGTCTTTAGGCTTTAGGCTTCAGGTAACACCCTGCTTGACGAGAGCGACGATGTCGTCTGATAGGGCTTCGCAGAAACTTTTTCAATGCTCAAGTGTCACACAGAGACACCAAGACACAGAGCGTGCAAGAATCCATTTTTGGATCACAACTCTTCTCCGCGTCTCCGCGCCTCCGCGTGATCTATGGATTCTGATCGGCACTGTTGCAACCCCTCGCTTACGGGGCGGCTTGTGATCTGTGCGATCATGCTCGGTTTTTACCACAGAGGCACAGAGTCACAGAGAAGAGTTGAAAGCAAAATAGATTTTGGAAATCTCTGTGGCTTGGTGTCTCTGTGTGAGACTTCTTGATCATTGCATGTAAGCACGGGTGGGATTCCTCGCAAACGCGTCGGCTTGTGATTCATGCAACAAGCCCATAAGCGATGGGCATTGGAATTAGCACTTACGCGTCATGTTGTCATTAAAACAACAGGCCATATCGCGTTAGGGGCGTGGAAAGCGATGATCATGGTTTGCCCATTTGCTTTCCAATTTTGCCGAAATGGGGCGTAAGAAAATTTTCTCAACGCCCCTGAGTAGCTACATCACAGTCTTTCGCTAGGTACTGTGCTGTATAAGCAGAGTTCACCCAGTTGCAACAGTTACCCGTGTTGCAACAGTTTTCACTGACGCAATCAATCCATGTCATTCATCTGCTTTTCGAGCAACTCGATCGCTCGCTTCATCTGGTGCCATTGGATAAAGGCGAGATGGGTATCAATCAACTCGGAGTCGTCCCGATCAAATCCTCGTTCGCTGATCGAGATCTCATCATCTAGCGCGAACATTCCTACATCCGATTGATCATTGCTATCATCGTATTCGTCTTGAACAGGAACAATTCGAGTCATCACACGGTTTACAACCCAAACAGCAGCACACTCCGAGTCATAGCAATCGACAATTCCTCGAATCGAACCGCTTTGTACATAGAACTTGGCCATGAGAAGTAATCCTTGGTGTCGTGTGAGTTTCGGGGCGAGTATCGTCAACGAAACTCAGTCGCAAATGGGAGGTAACTCTGCACTCGACCGCTTGCGTCTGCCTGGTATCGTATCAAAGACAGGTCGGTGCTGAGACAATTAACTTATCGCCGACCTGGTTGACACGATCGGTCACGCCGAACGCGATTTTCGTCTTCTCGGCAAATTATTTCGGAGAAAACCGGAGAAGTCTTGCCCGGAATTCGTTTCGTTTCTTGAGTTTGGGTTTCCAGACCCTTTATACTGGAAGATTGTAGAATGAGCCGTCGAGAGGGATGGCGGTGGAATGCCCGATTCAAGTTCCAGCGGAACATGGAGTTAGCAGGACGATGAGTATTTCGAACAACAAGCAACAGATCGCGATCCCGAATACACTGCTGAGTCAACTTACGCAGTTTCGAAAACGCGTGGTTACGATCAAGATGCTCGAGGCGACGGGAATTGCGATCGTATCGATCTTCTTCGGATGCTTGGCGGTGTTCGCTCTCGACCGTGTCTCCGATTCGTCACCTTGGGTGCGAGCTTGCGTATTGTGCTTAGCGACTGCGGGCGTTGCGACAATACCCATCTGGTTTCAACGTTGGGTTGTCGGATTGCGGTCCGCTGAGTCGATAGCCAAACTGCTCAGTCGGAAGATGCCATCTACCGGAGATTCGCTGCTAGGGGCAATCGAGTTAGCTCAAAGTGCATCGGAGCAATCTCGCTCTCCTGCTCTTTGCAAGGCAGCGTTGGAACAAGTTGCGAACGAATCCTCAAAAAAGGATTTCTTGGTAGCAACACCTGTTAGCAAGCATAAGGCATGGGGGGCGTTGGCGGGTGTTGGAGTTGCTGCTGTCTTTGCGATAGGTATTTTGTTTCCTTCCGCACTTAGTAACGCATGGGGACGCTTTCTTGCCCCGTTTGCAAAGATACAACGCTACACCTTTGCTGCGTTGGAGCCGCTGCCGACCAAGGTTGTCGTGCCGCATGGTGAAGCGTTCCCAATATCTGTAAAGCTTGCTGCTGACTCCGCTTGGACTCCTCAATCGGCCAAGGCCGCCATCGGCGATCAAACTCGACTGGAATCGAAGCTGCAAGACAATGGTTATGTGTTTGAATTACCGCCACAGATCGCAGATGGAACATTAGCGTTTTCCGTTGGAGACGCTTCGCCTCGCATTTCGATCGAACCGAAACTGAGACCTGAGCTAGAGAGCATCCAAGCGGATATCCAGTTGCCTAGCTATCTACAGCGAACGGACAAGATTACCAAGGACGTTCGAGGTGGGGGGCTTTCCGTGGTAAAAGGGGCGAATGTAGGCTTCGTCGCAACCACGACGCGCGCATTGGCTTCTGCCAAATTGGATGCTAACGATGTTCGCTTCCAAGAACGCGTGTTTTCACCCGAGCCCATGCTGCTCGATGAATCGCAAAAGATTGAGTTCTCATGGGTAGATACATTAGGACTATCGTCCAAGTCCCCGTTCTCGCTTCATATTACCGTTCGGGAGGATGAGTCTCCTTCCGTGTTTTGTGACGGGTTACCTCGCGCCAAAGTGATGCTCGATTCGGAACAAATTCAATTTAGTGTTCGTTCGCTCGACGATTTTGGTATCAAGCATATTGGAATGGAGTGGAAGACAGCCGAAGGGTACAAAGGAAACGAGCATGTACAAGGCGAGATGATGTTGACCGCTGGCAATCCTAACGCGGAATCACTCGATGCCATGGCTACCTTCCAAGCGACTGCTCTCAAAATCCCGGCGCAACCGCTGGAGATTCGGATGTTTGCAGAGGATTATCTGCAAGAACGAGGTCGTGTTTACTCATCGCCCCATTTGCTTTACGTTCTCAATCCAAACGATCACGCTATTTGGATGCTAGAACAGATCAATAAATGGCAACGCGAATCGCTAGAAGTTCGCGATCGCGAATTGCAACTGTTGGATACCAACCGCAAGATTCGTGACCTTTCCGAGGATGAACTGAACTCGGACGAAACACGTCGCAAGATTGAACAACAGGCTTCCGCCGAACAAGCGAACGGTCGTAGGCTGAACAACCTGACATCGCGAGGCGAAGATCTACTGAGGCAAGCGGCACGCAATCCCGAGATTGGCGTCGGCCATCTTGAGAAATGGGCCGAAATGCAGCAAATCCTAAAGGACATCGCAGCGAATCGAATGCCCTCGGTTGCCGATCTCCTCAAACAAGCCAAAGAAGAGAAGCGGATCGCCAAGTCGGCATCGCAGAATACAAAATCCGGACCCGTTGCTGGTTCGAACAAAGACGCGCAGTCAGCACCCAGCGGTGAATCCAAACCAGACGAAAACAAAGACAAGCCCGTCGTGCCAACGATTGTGGACAAAGAGTCATCGCAGCAACCTCCCATCGAAGGTGCAGCGGACGCTAAATCGGCCAGCAAGAATGGCCCACCTCCAGCACTTCGGCTTCCTCAAACCACTGTCACCGGTAAACCTCAGCCCAAGAAGCCAGGTGCCGCGGACGAGGAGCAACCAGAGGGAAACAAGATCGAACAAGCTGTCAAGAAGCAGGAAGAGTTGCTTGCCGAGTTTGACAAGATCGCTGAGGAGTTGAACAAGCTGATGGCCAACCTCGAAGGTAGCACGTTGGTCAAACGTCTCAAGGCCGCATCGCGCGAGCAAATGCAAATTGCGGACGCAACATCGAAAGAAGTCGATGGCGCTTTCGGCTCCAAAATGGCAAGACTCAAAAGCGATCAACAAACGCGAATCAAGGATATCAAAGGCCGTGAAGAGGCCGCTTTGAACACAGTCGGTTTGATCGTGGATGATTTAGAGGCGTTTCATGAACGCCGCCCTCTCGTCAAATTCCAAAGTGTCTTGGACGAAATGAAGCAAGAAGACGTTCTCGGAGGCATACGCACCCTGTCGGAACGGGTTTTAGTAGCACAAGGATTGGCGATCGCAGAAGCAGAGTATTGGTCCGACACCATGGACCGATGGGCAGAAGATCTCGTCGATCCCGCTTGCAAAGGGGAATGCAAAGGAAGCAAATCGAAAAGCTCGCTTCCCCCGTCGCTAATTCTAGAGGTGATGCAAATCCTCGAAGCGGAGATCAATCTGCGCGATCGGACACGAGTCGCCGAACAAGCCAAACCGGCGGCGGAGAATGAAAAGTATTTGGAACTCGTCGACGAATTGGCGACAACCCAAATTGACCTGCAAGAGAGAATCAATGTCGTAAAACAAAAGATCGAGGAGTTGCCAGATTCGGCAGCGGAGTTCGCCAAAGAGATCCAATTGATGATCGATGTCGACCGCGCGATGGTGGACGCGGCAGAGATCCTCGATAGGCCCGAGACCGGTCGCATTGCCATCGCAGCCGAAACCGAAGTGATCGAATTGTTGCTAAAGAGCAAGCGAATCAATCCCAAGGGTGGCGGCGGAGGAGGTGCAGCACCTGGTGGCGGTGGTGGTGGTGATACTCAGGATGCCGCCATTGCAATGCTCGGCCCCGGGATCAACAAAGAGGAGACGCGCGAAGACCACGGAGTTCAGCAGGCTACAGGCACATCAGGTAGTAGTTTCCCAGAAGAGTATCGGCAAGGGTTGGACGAGTACTTCCAACGCCTTGAACGCAAGTCGCAACCGTAACGCGAATGTACCCAGTTTTGCTGAAAACACGGAGTTACGGACTTATGCCTTTCCATCGCTTTTGCTCGCCAGTTACGACTCATCCCGTACTGGGATCCGTGTATCGATTTTGGATTGCTGTTTGCATGAGCACCTGTGCGCATTGTTGTTATGCGCAAGATGAAGTGCTATTAGGCGAACGAGCTGTTCCCGCGGATGTTGTGATGCAACAAATTGTTCCCGCTATGCAGATCGCGGGCAATGATGCGATACCTCCTGCGCAAGCCAAAATCCTTCTGTTTCAACAAATGCGAGGGCTAATCCAAAATGAACTCAGCGTCATCCATGAGCTTTGCGGATTGAATGAGACACAGCGCCAAACGCTCGTTGATTTGGCCGAATCAGAATGGCGCGTAAAGTCGAACGCTTCGGTTGGCAAACGTATTCAACCGCACGTTTATGGAACGATCGATTTGGACGGATTATCGGAACGGATCGTTCGGGATTGGCTGAGCAAGGCTGGGACGCCAGAGCAATTGGCTAAGTACGAAGAGGAATTGGCTGACCGGATGACGTATCGCAAAACGGCATTGGTCAGTCGGTTGATGGAGGTTCTGGCAGATAAGCTGCATTTAAGCTCCATTCAGCAAGAACAAGTGGAGGCTGTTTTGGCCGAAAAATGGCGTGACCGCTGGTTTCGTTCTCTTGAAGCGACTTACGATAACGTCTCGCTACTGCCTGAGATCAGGCCAAGTTGGATCTCCTCCATTTTGAGCGAAGCCCAGAGAGCAGCGCTTGTATCACGCGAAAACGCGGCATTCTTCAGCGTTCACCATTCCACACCTGACTCGCCAACGATGACTATGGTGGAGCGATTCTCGATCGGATACACCAAGAGTTCGGAAACGATCACTTTGTACAACGATGAGAAAAAGCAGGCAGCCAACAAGGATGTGGAAGACGACTCGGATGAGCTCGACTCTGTTCCCCTCGATGCGAATCTCAAACCATAACAGGGGGCCAGAATTGAATACTCAGATCCGCACACTTTTTTGGATAACC
>CAIXME010000571.1 GCA_903920425.1 uncultured Pirellula sp.
CGCGGTATCCTGAATCGCTCAGTGGTGGTGAAAAGCAGCGGGTGGCCCTGGGGCGTGCGATCCTCAGCGGTCCAAGACTATTGCTGATGGACGAGCCGTTTTCTGCGATTGATGTCGCGCACCGTCTGGAAGTTACCCAGTTCATAGGGCAATCGCTCAAGGAATTTCAGATACCTGCAATTTTGGTGAGTCACGATTCCTCCTGCGTCGAAGAGATCGCGAACGAAGTCATCGCGATGGATTAGTGCTTTGGCATTTTTCTAGCTGCATCATTCCGGCGGCAAAGCGAAAAATCCCGAGTCTTCCCAAAAGAACATCACCGTTTAGGTTGACGAAAGTAGTTGGCGTATGCACGCTCGGGAAATGATCGACTATAATTCCGATCCCGAGCCGAACGGCACCCCTTCCCCTTGATGCGAAAGATAATGAACGTGGCCCAAGAATCAACAAAGTGGAAATGGTGGCAGGGGCTTTCAGGCTATCACTGGTTTGTCTTTTCGATGGCATCGTTGGCTTGGTTGTTCGACTGTTTGGATCAGCAGATTTTTTTGATTGCGAGAAACGACGCGCTATCGAATTTGCTGCCAACTATCAAAGACCCCTCAGTAATCAAAGCGTACGGTGGATACGCCACGAGTATCTTCTTGATGGGCTGGGCGACGGGTGGTTTGATATTTGGCGCCGTCGGGGATCGTATTGGACGAGCCAAAACGCTGACGTTGACGGTTTTTCTTTACTCGGTCTGTACCGGTCTCTCCGCTTTTTCGCAGGGTTGGATCGACTTTGCGGTGTATCGATTCTTGACGGGTTTGGGCGTAGGTGGCGTGTTTGGTTTGGCCGTCGCATTGGTTGCCGATGGATTGCCGTCCAATTCTAGAACCGGTGCTTTGGGGACTCTGCAAGCATTGTCTGCGGTGGGGAATATCACTGCGGGACTAATCGGAATGTCTCTGGGGTATCTCGCGTCCAGCAAGGTGATCGATGGCGCGACCAGTTGGAAATACATGTTTTTGGTAGGAGCCGTACCTGCTTTCTTGTGCATCTTTTTGCAGCTCAAACTCAAAGAGCCCGACGCGTGGCGCGTTGCGAGGGACGAAGGCCGTTTGACGGGCGCGAAGTTCGGGTCGTATACATCCTTGTTTGGTGAAGCCGAGTGGAGGCGGGCCGCCTTGTTTGGCATGCTCCTGTGCATTGTCGGGGTTATCGGTGTTTGGGGGATCGGTTTCTTTAGCCCTGAGTTGGTAAAGGATGTCATCACTCGCAACTTGAAGGAGCAGGGCGTAGAGGAATCGCTCGTAGGCGGGCAGACGAAATGGTGGGTGTCGGTGAATATGATTTGCCAGAATGTCGGATCGTTTTGCGGAATGATCACCTTTACTTACGCAGCCCAAGCGTTCGGCCGTAAATGGACGTTTGCGTTTGCGTTTGTCGCAGCGATGGCGGCGACGATAGGTTATTTCCAGATGTTCAATGGTGTTCAAGATATCTGGATGAGCGCCATTATGGGCTTTTTCCAATTGGGGCTATTTGCTGGATTTGCGATTTACTTGCCGGAGTTGTTCCCGTTGCGACTTCGAAGTACGGGAACGAGTTTCTGTTACAACGTTGGTCGATTTGTGGCTGCAACGGGTCCTTTTACGCTTGGCGTTCTGCAGGCTAAATTAGCCGCAGGTCTAACCGAAACGAACGATAAGATTGATGCATTCCGAGATGCATGTAGTTACATGAGTCTGATTTTCTTGTTAGGTTTGGTCGCAATTTACTTTTTGCCTGAGACCAAGGGTCGGCCCATGCCTCAGTAGAGGATTCGGTGTCAGCAAAAGAGGACGATGATGGGATCAAACGGAATAGAAATCGAGTACCGACCTGAGTTGATAGCTCCCGATTGTTTCATCGCAGAAAATGCAATTCTGCGAGGTGATATTACGGTCGGTGCTCAATCGTGCGTTCTTTTTGGTACGGTGATTCGAGGAGACTCGGTCGAGGTTCGCATTGGCAATCAGACCAACATTCAAGACCTCTGTTGTTTGCATGGTGATCCAGGATTTCCATGCGTCGTCGGGGATCGGGTGACCGTGGGGCATGGCGCCGTGGTACACGGTGCGACCGTGGAAAACGATTGCTTGATCGGGATACGTGCGGTGCTTTTGAATGGGGCGGTGATCGGTGCTGGATCAATTGTGGCGGCAGGGGCCTTGGTTCCAGAGGGCAAGATTATTCCTCCCAATTCTTTGGTGATGGGAGTGCCATGCAAAATCGTGCGAGAATGCACGCCAGTCGATCATGAAATGATCCAGCATGGTTGGCAGCATTACGTGGAAATGAGCAGGCTTTATCAGGCGAAATACGCTCCCCCAAAGTCGTAGCATGACAAGCGGACGATAGTCGCTACAATGCCGCATCGCGATCCTAATACGAACACTCGATGAGGCTATCCCCTAAATGAACGCCAAGCTACTCCCTAATCTACTAACCAGTATCGAACGCAACTTGACCGATTGGATTCCGATCGGAGTCAAGGAATTGGAAATTACGTCGCCAGCGTACTGTCTATTCATTTGGTACCAAGATTACAGCGGCGACTTGACGCCTCACATCGGCGTTGCAACCAAGAATTTGCTGGATGCTGTGGAAGCCACGGATTTCGAAGATCCCAATGACAAGTACGACATGATTTGGCGCCCACAGCAATGCGCCGACTTGGAAATCCCTGGTCGATTGATTGTCGACGAATGCGATATCGTTGAAAACGAAGTTGAAGACTGCTATGAGTTGTTGGCTGAAAAGTCCGGCCTGTTCGATGGCGGTGACGATGACAGTGACGACGATGATGATCTGGATGAAGACGAAGAGGACGAAGACGAGATCGAAGAGGATTCCGATCTAGAAGACGATGAAATCGACGAAGAGTTGGATGAAGAATTCCAGACCCTCGCTCCATTCAGGGAGATGATGCATCGGGTTGGAAAGAATCTGGCCAACGTTGATTGGAGCAAGATCATGCCAGTGACAGACGAGTTTGTTGTCTTGGTTTGCGATTACGTCGGGTACTGGTTGCCAGAAGATTTCGAGCAATGCGTTACCGATGCGCAGTTTGACAAGCTTGTGGCGCGAGGCCTCTTGTTGCCTCTCGACACGGAAACCCCGTGATATTCGTCTGATTGCCGCTTCTTTACTACCGTTGCACTTGATCATGGCGTGCGAGCTCTGCATGCCATGGCGAGCGATTAGAGGTAGGCGAGCTCGAGGTAGTCGATTTAGACAACTTCGAGCGTGGGGACTGCAATTTCCGAGACGACACTGTCGAGAATTTGTTCACTGGTCAGTCGGCGCAAGCGGCTTTCGGGCCGTAGGATCAGGCGGTGTGCCATGACGGGAGCTACGATCTTTTTCACGTCGTCTGGTTGCACATATGTTCGACCGCGAATGGCGGCCATCGCTTGAGATGCCCTGAAAATTGCAATGGTTGCACGGGGGCCGCCACCGAGAGCCAAGTCCGGATGGGAACGCGTTTCGTGCACGATCTGCAGCATGTATTGGCGGACTTTGGGATCGACGTACACTTGCTTGACTTGTTGTTGTACTTGGATGATTTCCTCTGCGCTGACCACTGCGGACAAGGAATGGATCGGATGCTCTTTCTCCAGTAGCTGCAGCATCCGAAGCTCTTCTTCCATCGACGGATATCCAAGCGAGAACTTCATAAAGAATCGATCCAGCTGAGC
>CAIXME010000572.1 GCA_903920425.1 uncultured Pirellula sp.
AGAATCGATCGGAAGAACTCTCTATTCAATCCAAGATCCACGAACTCAAAGGTTTTCTATCGGGACAAGGTATACGTCCACTGGACCCAAAGAAAGCGGCAGACAGCGAAGAGCCGCCGCGGCACAAGCCTCGACCAACTAAGACTTAGCCGAATCGAGGACGTGGCTTGGGGGCATTCAGCGTTGAGGCACTAATGTGGCATAGGCTTCTAGCCTGTGAAAACGCTGAATCACAGGCTGGAAGCCTATGCCACTACCAAGCTGGTAGTCTATGCCACAGCCACAAAACTAAGCATCATGCTCCGGCGAGACAACTTCTAGCAGTTCAATTGCGGGCTCTTTATCGCAATGGATCAGCGCTGTCCTGCCGTAGGTTGTCGTGCCAACCTCTACATCAAAGAACTTGGCGAGGATCGGACCGCATTGAACGCGAACCAGGTCGAATAGCTCTATTTCTCGCAATACGTTGTGCTCGATAAGCACACGACCAAGCGGCTTCTGCTGAGCTAGAATTTCATTCCTTGGTTTATCGGATAGAAAGCGAGTGTTTAGTCGCACTATTCCGTATTGAACAACACGTTGATTGGCGTGCGTTCGTAAAAGTATCTCTCTACGGTAGTGTTCGCCAACGAAATCCGAACGCAGCACCTGGACGTCCACATTGTCACCGTGATGGGATTCCACGGTGACGGTCATGTGATTGGTGTGCTCCAGCAGCTTTCTGTAAACCGCTGGCACTGACTGGCTATTTGCCAATTCGAAAACACCGAGATCGTTGGGCTGATCGTAGTAGATCGCCAATAAGTCTGTTACCGAGACGCAGTTGCTTCGACGCGTATCTCGAGATCGCATTTCTGATTGATTCTGCATGCGACCCAAGGGTTACGAGTTGACGGTTTCTGTGACGGCGCCGACGGCAGATGCCGGAGCCTTCATTGAGATGGAATGCGTTACAATCGTCGGAGCATGAGTGTGAGATTTGAGATCGGCTTCGCTCAGAACGGTATCAATCAGGTACTGAAAGAGTCGCTTGAGCGGTTCAGGTTCGATAGATGCGGCGATCTCCACGGCGCGTTCGCGGTGCTTGTCGATTAGCTTTTCTGCTTGCTCAAACACGCGTGCTTTGGTGAACAGATCTCGGGCAGTGGCAACGCGAGCCGAATCGGCTACTCCAGACCCGTTGCTGAGTGCAACGAGCAGTTGGTCGGCATCGGCAGGGCTGAGCGTTTGCAACGCCAGGGCGAGAAGTACCGTGGGGCGGCCTCCTAGGATATCGCCTGCTGCTCCCAGTTTGTTGTGATCATCCCCGTGCCAGTCCTGAAGATCGTTGATGATTTGGAATGCTACACCAATATTTCGCGCGAATAGCTTGATCGATTCCGCGTATGGAGTTGCGTCAGCTGCAAGTCGAACACCGGTGTAGAGAGCTGCCTCGAATGCAGGAGATGTTTTCAAGGCATAAATCTTGAGCGCATCCAGTGGCGACAAACGTTTGTCCGATGCATCTCTCCAGAGCAGCTCTGCTCCTTGTCCCTCAGCCAGTCGCATGTGTGCAGAGGACAAGCAATTCAAGATATCCGCGGCGGCTGGAGCTCCAATGGATTGGATTTCGCGTCCGATCAATCGATACCCGAGTCCAATCATGTAGTCGCCAACATTGATGGCGGTAGACAATCCGAATTGTTGATGCATGGCGGGGACGCCGTATCGGAAGGAATCATTGTCTTCGATATCGTCGTGGACAAGCGATGCTTTGTGAAAGCATTCGATACTCATGGCGGCACTTTTCACGCCGCTGGAATAGCCTGCAACCAGTTTGTCACCTTCGTTCCCCGTAGCGAGTCCACCGGTCATCGCATCATAGGCGGCCAAGGTGATGAACGGGCGAGAGTACTTTCCACCTCGCGATAGGAAATTGGCAGCGAGCGCTTCGGTGGCCGCGATCGGATCTATCTTTGCGAGCGGAGCGTTGGCTTCGATGTCGACTTGTACGTTGCTGCGTTGTCGACCGACTATTGCATCCAATTGAGGCTGCGAAAACAAATCGCTGGCCCCTCTCATCAAGTGCACATAAGATCGGGTTTGCTGCTCGGCTACTGGCTTCTGTACCATGATCATGTCGCGAACCCACGCTTCATCGACACTCGTATTTCGGCAATCGCTCGAAAGTAGTGGGACGGCCATGCATGGGATACCGGCGAGCAAGATCTTATCGATCGCCTTTTCCAAAACATTCAAGCAAGCAACGCCGACAATGGAGTCGACATAGCCACTGACAATAATCTTCAAGACAATTGGGGATCCTTCGGCAACGAGCACTTTGTAGCCCATCTCTTCTGCCTTGGTCCTGAAGTCCGCAATGCTGCATGCACCACACTTTTTGCAGTCCATGCCGAACTCATCGTAGTCCGCTGGGCAGCCTTCTGCGTGCTTAAGGCAATGGGGCAGCAGGAAGAGTCGCCTGCTGGGTGGTGTTGCGGCAACCGAGTCTCTGAAAAACTCCGTACTCAGCATCACCATCAACCAACCAACATACCCTTCGGGCATATTCATTTCTTCCAGAGTTCTTCTGGCGATGGTTTCCAATTGGTCTTTGGTGGGTGCCATCTCCTTGTTCATTCTGGCAGCTACCTCTTGGCATTTGGCCCGCATCTTTTCCCGAAG
>CAIXME010000573.1 GCA_903920425.1 uncultured Pirellula sp.
CGGAATCAGATCGGGGTCGGTGTCGAAAAAATCGCCCATGTCAGGCATGGTAGATTCGCCAGAATCCTGTGCCATACACGACTTACACGGCTGCACCAATCCAATGGCTAAAGTCAAAGCCAAGAAAGCTGCGAAATGAATTCTCGTCCGAAGCGATTGGAACATACTGGCGATATGTTGAGTTAGAATTGTTTGATCCGATCACCCCGCCTCATAAATCCCTCCCACTATAGAAACACCTCGAATGCAAGCACAAGATCAGTGTTGTCGATTCGGTTTATCCCTCCTTGCAATTCTCTCCTTCGCATCGCTTGCAATTTGGACCGAAACGCGTTGCCTTTCCCAATCGCCAAATGCATTGGAGGCAAGCGAAAAGAACTACTCGCCAGAAATCGTGGACGCATTAGTAGCTGCAGCAAAATCCGACGGAGATTTCAGTCGAGGACTTCGCGTTTACACGCAAGCCAAATCAGCCTGTTTCTCATGCCACAAGATTGGCGAGATCGGCGGGCCAATAGGTCCGGAGCTAACCAAAGTCACTCGCCTGCGCTCACCAACCGCTTTGGCCGAAAGTTTACTCTGGCCGAATCGAACCATTGCACCCGAGTTTCAAGTCGTCCGTCTTCTGACGAGCGATGGAAACCAATTCAGCGGTTACGTCTCGGAATCAGAATCAACAGACGCAATTCTCGCGATGATCGATCCTGCGACACAATCCATTACCAAAATAGAGCGATCGGATATCGAAAGCCAATCCAATGGGCTTTCGCTTATGCCCAATGGTCTGGTCGATTCCTTGAACCGCCAGGATCAAATAGACTTGCTTCGGTTCCTGATCGACTTAGGAACCAAACAAGACGGTGACTTGCTGGCTATCGAATCCACTCTGCGAACGGCAAGCACGCACGAACCCTCGAAACTCCCATTGCAAAGCGGCCCAATCCATCCCGAGAAACGTCCTGCGTCCACCGAATATGTGAATCGAGATCGGATATACGATTTCTACACGAAACAAGCGGCTTACTTCTCAAAGCAACCAGGCGACCACTCTTGGCTTGAAACGTTTCCGGGACTAGATGGGGCAGGATTTGGGCATTGGGGAAATCAAAACGAAGCGTATTGGGAAGGCGGGGAATGGAACGATGCTATTCCCGGTCTGGTGCAATGCAATGTGTTTATTTCGGATGCTCCGCCTGTAGCCCGCGCCGTCTGCTTTCGCTTGGGTGATGGCCGCACTTGGTCGGCATGCTTCGATCCAACCACGTTGAGCTACACCAAGCTATGGACCGGAGGCTTTCTTAAGTACTCGTCCGTGCGGCATGGTTTCATGGATGGAGTGCGCATGGTGGGCAACGAGCAATCGCTGCCCGAAGTAGCTCGGCCGTTGCGTCAACACAACCCCGAATGGGGTAACGCCGAGATTCGCTACCTAGGCTACTACATGCACAACGATCAAATCCTGTTTCATCTATCGATCAATGGAACAGAATACTTGGACACGCCGAGAATGGTGGATGGCGTTTTTGAACGTATTGTTGCACCGAAGCAAAAC
>CAIXME010000574.1 GCA_903920425.1 uncultured Pirellula sp.
ATTGCTCCAACGCATCCACGAGAGAAACACCTTCCTCCATTCGCCTTACCATCCTCAGTAATCGTCTGCGGTATCCCAGGCGATGTTCGCTCGCAAACTGGGAAATCACGACTGCTGAATCCAATCGTTGCGTGTGGCAAATGCTCAGCAATCGCAACAATGAATACTGCGGTATGGCTAGTGGCTCGGTTGACCAAACTGAGGTTGAAAACCACGTTGGGCCTTTTCGGCTCCAAAAGTGTGCTCGCTTAGTCGCTGCACTATCGTTACGCGATAATGGACGGCTTCGATCCCGATTGGCGGACAATTTGTTTTGTATCATTCTCACGCACTCAAACCAATGACCAAGGAAATCAAGGGCAAAAACAATGCAAACACGCACAGTCCAATAACAAATCCCGTCGCAACAATAGAGAGCGGGCCCAACACCATATTCACCGAACTATTGCGTTCGGACGCTCGATCTCGATAGAGTAACGATATCTCTCGCAACCTCGTGGCGACATCCATCGGGGAAGCGGATGGTTCTTGCCTGGCTGACATCGAATCATGAATCGCATCCACCACCGTTTTGGGGAAGCAATGCGCAACGTTCGAATGCGTTACCAGTTGGTCGCTACCTATTTTGTCGCTATGAATCAGTTCGATCTCATCCACTTCACGAGCAAGTCGGTTTGCGCTTTGCTCAAAATGCATGTGTTGAGTTGACTTTCCGGCTATCCGGATCGCTTCTGGAACGGGGGCTCCCAAGCGAATCAATTCCCCCAAGACTCCCGTAAATTTCGACATCGCGATCAGGCTTGAGTTGTTTCCAGAAAATACCCATCCAAAGATAGTTGTCCCGTGCAAAATCTGCATGATGAACGAGCCCAATCGGATTCCAAAGAACGCGATACCCAAACCGAAGACTAACACAACCACCGGTATCCACGGTCTTGTAGTAATCAGATAACTAATGTTGAACAGAATCTTGGTAGGGGCACTTAATCGCAAATCGAATTCGCTAAACATGCGACTGTAGATGGGAACTACCGTTACGCAAATAACCACGAACAGTAAAACGGCGAGGCATGTGATCGCAATAGGGTATGAAAATTGCTTGATCAAAGATCTTTTGGAGGGGATCACACTCTCATGCTGAATCGAATACAGAAGCCCAGGGTGGGATGGTTCCAGTTGCCCCACCGATTCGGAACCGGATGAGTGGTTGGCATCTGCAATCGACGGCAACAGAGCGCACAATTCGGGTTCACGCAGAAACGCTTCTGACGACAATCCGTTGCGAATCGCTGCGCTTAATTTGCACAACGACTGTGCGGCATCGTTGCACTCCAATTCGGTAGCCGCGATTTCCATTGCACTCAGCGTGGTAACGCTTTGCGCCAATACGCCATCCAAGAGTTTCAAATAGTTTGGGCGTTGTTCCGCGTTCGCCTGGATGTCTGTCGCTGCGGCGGGGGTTGCGTCCAGTTTCGCTGAAATAGAGTCGATTTGGAGCCCTTGCGACTCCAACTCACTCACGGCTTCTGATACGCTCGAATGAGTGAGCTCACCGGTGCATGGTTGGCCATCGCTGGATCGGCCATGATAAATGTAAATTGGCATTTGCTACGCTCCCAATTACTTTCTGGCAAGAGAATGAAGCAACTCGGCAAGCGGGCCGAACAGGCTCAACGCAAAAGCCAATACAAGCAGGCCGCCGACGACCGAGCCAGTCACTGCCGGAAACCACGCCCCCCATCGGTCGGTTCGTATTCTCGATGATCGGCAAAACAAACGGGATGCAAGCCGCAGCGCATGCTCATGATCGATATCCGATTCGTTGGTATGAACAGCCCAGTGCACCAGTGGCGTCGTTTTGGATACTCCTGACAAATCACTTGATCCCGTCGTCGGTTCTGCCCCACTCCCTGAATGCGTTGCGTTCGCTTCCAAAGGTCCCAAAATGGCTATCGCTTGATCCGCGTCCATTCCATGGGATAACATCAAAGACATGCTGTTCGCGTAACTGCTCTTTTCCAATTCCGACGTTTCTCGAGTTCGCGCAGAGACCAAAACACGACGCGATACAGAGCGATTCCTGTCCCGGAAGAACCAAAAAATTGCAGCGAGGATAGGGATAACCGTTCCCCAATAGGGAAATGTAGTTCGGAGTGTCTCTAAGATCTTGGAGCCAATTCCAAGCGGCAGTCGTGCTTGATTGTAAATCGAATCCAGTCGAGGGGACAAAAAGTTCGCGATGAACACAAATCCGATAAAGCACAATACAAACAAGACGATAGG
>CAIXME010000575.1 GCA_903920425.1 uncultured Pirellula sp.
CATCGTTATCTCGGCGAGCGTAACAACTTGATCTTCCGCGACGTCCGGCTCTTTGCAGAACGTTTCGTGAGCCGATCGCAACATGTCGAGGTTGACATTGGTCAGTGGTCGGAACGAACCGCGTTCGACAAGAATTGGCTTCTTGTATAGCACTTCTGCCGGCTGGAGCACTTCGCCCTTTGCAGAGAACATTGCAGCGTTGCTTAATCCCAGCTGAACCAGTCGCAAGCTCATCACTCGGTTATCGACGTGCCGGAATGCGATCCCCGAAAACTCGATCATGTCGATTTCAATGCGACGTGTGCTGAGGTTGTCGAGCAACGACTCGATCAATTGGTCTGGATCGTGATGAAGGAAAAACGCTCCATAAAGCAAATTCACGCCGATGATCCCTAACGCCTCTTGCTGTAGCGCGTTCTCGGTATCCAACATGCGTACGTGGATGATGATTTGACTATCTTGATCTCGTGGGTGCGCTTGAAACCGAACTCCCATCCAGCCGTGGCAGTCGTTGGTGCCTTTGAAATTTTTGGCGGATACGGTATCTGCGAACACAAAGAACGCCGTCGAGTCACCGCGACTCTCACGAAGTCGTTCCATGTTGAGCGACTGCTCGTGGTCGAGCATGTCCTCAAGTCGCTTGCGACAAACGTACCGCTCGCACGGCCCGTAGATGGCATCGCTTACCGACATGTCGTAGGCCGAAATACTCTTGGCAATCGTTCCAGCAGCCCCGCCCACGCGAAAAAACCAACGGACAACTTCCTGTCCCGCGCCGATCTCCGCGAAAGATCCATAGCGTCGTTGATCCAAGTTAACAGTTAATGCTTTACGCTCGGTATTGGGACGATTGTGTGGTACGCGTTCGGTGGTCATGGTCAAGTATCCGGGGTAGACAGTTTAAATCGACTAGCCAGGAAGCATTGGTCACGCGAGCGAGCCACATCTCCACTCAACCCTAGAAGTTGCCGAGAAAAAATCCTTCTGGGACGACCTTATCTGCACGATCGATACAACCCTCATAAATGCCCACGCGTACCAGACAGTCGAACGTCGCACAAATTCGTCAAGAGTGAAACGTGGCAATGAATCGGCACCTAGGTGTTTAGACCAAAGCACGTTGGATCGCGAAACCGTGTTAGTGCTTTTCGAAAATCGCGTCGAGAATCTCGCGCTCTTTCGCTTGTTCCGTCCAACTGAGATCGAGGTCCGCGAGGCCATTTTCAAGCTCGCGATGGACGCCAGGATACGCTATCCCGGTTTTCCTCCTTTGCAATTCCGAATCGACCCAATCGGCGAGCCAATCTATTCGCCCTTCCATAGCATTGAGGTAACCACCCGCATCCACGCTATCTAGAACAGATGCATTGCCTCGAGCGAGATCAAACTCGGTTGCCCAATCTTGGATCTTGGGTGCAACGTCATGAACTTGCATCGCTGCGGTTTCCATCGCAGGACTTGCCATCGCCGGATTCGCCATCGCAGGACTTGCCATCGCCGGATTCGCCATCGCAGGACTTGGCGTCTGCTGGGAGTTGTCTGACAAGTCCACCGCCGCTATTTCACTCAATGCAGACAGGCTTGCGACGTATGTGGGCGTTGGCACCGGTGCCC
>CAIXME010000576.1 GCA_903920425.1 uncultured Pirellula sp.
GATGGCGCCAATGCCCTTTGGGCTCAAGAGCAACTGGACTTGATCGAAATGGAAAACGCCGAAGCCAAGCTTCAAAGCAATTTGAGATTTGGACGGGAGCCTTCAACAGAAGGAGAACGCAAGTTCGCAGAGGCGAGCCGCTTTGAGCGATTCGGGGATCGAGTTACGGCACTAGAGCAGTACAAAGGGATCGTTAGCTTGCTCAAGGATGAGAAAAAAGATAGGCCTTTCGTTAATCTGGCCAGGCGTCAAATTGAAAAAATAGAATCCAATCCACCAAGCGTCGAGGAGCTTCGAAAATTCCTGCGCGAAAAGTTGGAGCAAGCGGATGAACTGTACGCGAAAGGGGATGCCATCGGTGCAAAACAAATTTGGGAAGGGATCGTGAGCCTGTACAATGGCAACAAGGAGATGCTACCGGTTGTTGAGCAAGCCATGATTTCCCTCAGCAAGATAAAGAAATAGAACGTTTCACATACGCCACTAGAATGCCATGAATCGACTTTCCAAACTGCCAGCCACGCTACCACGTGTATTGATACCTGCCCTGCTCCTCGTTTCCATTACCCATCCTGGTTGTGATTTTCCTAGCGCTAGTAAAAACGCTGGGGCTACGGTTACCGGTGATAAAAAGACATCCGAATCTAGTGGTGCGTTGCCTACCGCAGACCCGGCTACCGCGGCAAAGGCGAGAGTGATTTTGGACGAGTGTATAGCCAAATACAAAGGTCTCAAAAGTTACGAAGACCGAGGCGTGATGAGGCTGCGGATCCCTTTTGACAAGGAACCTGTCAACAAAATCCAGCAGGTGCGATTTGCTTTTGAAGCACCCAATAAACTGGCTATCCAAACCGAAGATGTGCAGGCGACTTGGACTAGCACCACTTGGGAAGCGGTTGTCGGAAATCAAACGATCAAGCCATTTGAGAACCAACGTCTCGTACGTCCGCTGCCTAGCAAGGTCGATATCGGATGGCTGCTGATAGATAATCTTGGGCCATTTTTGGACGATCCTTTGACGGGCGTACCATTACCACTGCAGCTGCTGTTCGAGCCAAAGCCACTCGAGTACTGGACCAACGATACGACTCGCTTGAGTTTGCTAACGCCCGAAATGTTCGATAGCGCCAAATGCGACCGCGTCCAGGTTCTCTCACGTTTGGGTGGTGCGGATTGGCGTTGGGTTCTATGGATCGATTCCACGACGCATCTGTTGCGGAAAATGGAATTGCCGTTCGATTTGATCGATCGGCTCTATGCGGCGCAAGGTGGGTTGCCAGCATCTCTGGATAAGACAAAGACGGAGTTGAGCTTCGAATACGTCAGCGCCAAAGCGGATGAGGCGATCGATTGGTCGGCATGGAAACTGCCTAGGCAGCCCAGCGATCTTTTGGTGAGTCGATTTATCGATCCGCCGCCTCGCAATTTCTCACCCTTGCTGGGTAAAGTCCCCTCGCCGTTTGACTTGAAGGATGCAAATGGAAAGCTGGTGCTCGACTCTTCCCAACGAGCCAAGCCAATCTCCATTTTGTTGTGGGTCGGGAGTGACGAACTAAGTGAAAAGTTTGTGAAGGCTTCCTTAGAGGTGCAACGAACCTTGGCTCAACGATCACTAAACGCAAGCGCCGAAATCGTTTTTGTGACGCAAAGACCGG
This sequence comes from uncultured Pirellula sp., assembly GCA_903920425.1. GTDB lineage: Bacteria > Planctomycetota > Planctomycetia > Pirellulales > Pirellulaceae > JBKCUI01. The sequence goes on from CAIXME010000576.1 coordinate 1,656, forward strand.
CTGCGGAAATGGCGGCCGCGTTCTCCAAGTGGAACTGTGATCTGCCGCTGGCCATCGACACAGAGGACGTGACACGCAAGGTGTTTCAGCTGACGAAGCAACCGGCCATCGTTATTCTCGGAAAGAATGGTGATGTTCAGCATGTCGATGAAATAGGCTTTTTGGGGATGATCCCCGATTATGTCGAGACCCTTCGCAATGGCGTCGACGCTGCGTCGCGCGTCTTGATCAACAGTCTGCATGATGAATCGCGATACGCGTCGCGATTGCATCGCGCCGTTGTCGACAAGTCGCAAGTGCAAAACCTAAAACCTATAGAATCGTTTCCCTTTGCATTTTTGGATATCGCTCCAGCTTGGGACCAAGCATTCCAGGACCGTATTATCGCAGCCGGTAGTGAGCAGTTTTATCCCAATGCAAACGGTGCGATTGCGTCAGGCGAATGGAGTGGAAACAACTCTAAGCCCATCCGGTTGATGAGCGTTCTCGACGAGAACGGCTACATCCAAACCGTCAATAGTGCCGGGGTGACTGCGAAGATTGCAAAGTTGTCCGTGGAGAAAGCGGATGGTGCTAAGCGTATCCATGTCTTGCCTGATCCATGGACGCATCGCTGGATCGCCATTGTGCCTGAGGGGTTGCCGCGATTCTGGATCGTCGAATCTCCAGCAGACGAAGTGTCTGACTCCAGTGCGGAGCCTCCAGAGGCGAGCGAGTTCTCCTTGGATGCTAACGAATCAGTAGTTGCAACGGCATGGACCCTCAACGGAAAGAAGTCCAGCCTTTCGATTGCAACCGATGCATCTAGTTTGCTTGTTTTCGATCCTGTGGAGTCGCAGGCCAAGCGGAGCGCGACGGGCGCAGTAATCTCGATCGTGCCGACGTTAAATGATCGTGCGGAACCGATCTCTTGGAATCTTGTCGACGCACAAGGTAGCTTGACCGAAATACTGAGTCTGCCAGGTGATGGAGTGACCTCGGGTACGAGCGGCCCTGAAGACAAAAAAATCAAACAGCTTCCCTTTGTTCCCTCGTCTAGCAACTGGACTTGGGGAAAGCAGGCAGACCAACCCGTTGTGGTCGGCATGACGATGCTGCCAACGGGTGAGACCGGTGCGGTTGTACAGACTCGCTCCTTTGATCCCAAGCTGTTCCATCCCTTGTCGGTCAGGCCAGAGCAATGCAAAATTCTCTCGTCGACGACCTTGCCCAACGGTGCCTTTTATTGGTTGTCGACGGCTCCCAATCGTGTTTTGCATCTGCAGACCATTGGCGGCATTCCAGACCAAATGTCATTGGGAAAGAAAGTGCTAGGCGCCAGCGTCGTCCCTGATGGCAATGGACTGAAGTTGGTGTTGGCATCGGAAAACGATGTAAGCTGTTGGAAGCTGACGATTCCTCCCCCTCCGGCATCACCTGCAATCTCGCAGCCCGAGGCTGTCAGTCCCTCGGAGAAAAAGTAGTGACGACTTTCGCCATTCGAGAGTTTGTTGGACGTGCTCGGTTTCACGTTGGTGTCGTGATGCTGCTGGCCGTGGCTGCAGCAACGCACTCGAACCCTTTTCTTTTGGCTCAGCAAGATACAAGTGCGTCCTCTGGCGATGATTTTCAGCGAGTTGCTGATAAGTTAAACGAACGTATGCGGGCGATGGAACAGGAGCCGCCTTCGGAAGGAAATCCAGCGACTGCCACCAGCGTAAAATGGAATGAACCATTGTCGTTGCTTTTGGACCCATCGCCCGTTGGTAGGCATCGCTTTTATTTACCTCGTACAATACCAAACGCTCGTGTTGGTGTGGACGCTTTGGTAAAGCTATTGGAGAAGCGTAAGCTGTTAGAGGAGTGGCGTGATGGCATCGATGATTTGGCCGGTATAAGCCATCGCGGAGCTTTGGCTGCTGAGTCGCAACGGGACTGGGAGCAAGGTTATAGGCTGCGGTGGCAGGCTGTGGGGCTTCAGTCTGTATTGGCTGGACCGAAAACCAAAACCGCCGACAGTTGGACACACTCCTCGGCGCTTCTTCAGACGCCGCAACTCGTAAAGTCCTTTTCCAATCACCCCAAAGCATTTTGGCCTGCAGGATCCTTTTCGGTTGCCACGACAGCCCATTTTGAAATAGCATCTCAAGCAGGGGATAAACCGACTCGAGAACTTGCTGAGATTTGCGAGCAAGCGTACGCGATTTGGAAGCAGTTGTTTTTTTCGGTTTGGGCGGACGAACAAACTGTTGCGCCTGAGTATCCGGAAAGGGAAAAAGCAAAGTATTCCGTTGTGCTCTTTCGCGATCAAGCTGCTTACGTCAAGTCGCTCAAAGGGGCATCACAGAATATCGGTATATCGACGGGCTACTACGATCCCACTCGCAAGCTATCTATATTTTACTGGGATGGAGCCAAGACATCGGCAACCGTTGTCCATGAGTTGGTGCACCAGTTTTTCAATGAAGGAAGCGCACGGGAGGTTGCATTCAATACCGACGACGATGCTGGATACTGGATTGCCGAGGGAATCGCTTTGTATGTCGAGTCGATGTCGCAGATCCCCTGCGGCGGTATGTTGATTGCAGACGTGGGAGGTTGGGATTCGCTGAGATTGCAAGCAGGCAGGTATCGCAGGTTGCACGATCAATACTGGATTCCGTGGTCGGAGTTTAGTACCGTCACAGGAAAGAGGGTGCGGGACTCTAAAGAAATCAAAGCTTGGTATAGCCAGGCATGCGGATTGACTCACTTTTGGATGGATGGGAGCGAGGATAAACGGGACAAGTTGATCCGGTATATTCAAAGTGTCTATTCTGGAGCTGCCGATCGGTCGCAGTTAGCCGAATGGGACGACGACGACCGACTGCGCGAGGAGTATGACGAATATCTTCGACTTGGTGCCAGCAAAGAAGGGCAACGAGCTGCTTTTGTTTCGCGAAAGGATGTCGTGTTGTCGAGATGCGACATCAACGTAGAACAGTTACTCGCGTGGCCCGTCGCGTTAAGGTCTATGGGATGGTTAGATGTTTCGTTCACGGATATCGATGACCGGCTGTTTTCCGACGCGGGGGACATGGTTGCTCCGATGTGGAATGTCTCGAGATTGTCATTGGAATCGACCAAGGTGACCGATGCGTCGTTGCCTGCGATTGCTACGATCAAGGATCTTGCGGAGTTGGATTTGTCGAGTTGTGCGATCAGCGACAATGGGCTCGATGCATTGAAAGGAAACAAAACCCTTCGGTCTATCTGGTTGACCGATTGCACTGTGTCGGACGCCTGCCTTGAAATTTTGGTGACGATGCCACAGTTGGAGCTGGTGGATGTCGGGCGTACCAAGATAACGAAGGGGGCTTGGGAGCGATTCTTGACGCGAAAGCCGCGAGCCAAGAGCAAATCCAACGGACCGTAATGGGTTCAAACGCATGCGAAAAGATAACGTATAGTGGAATTGTGGGCTGGGAAGTGTACGCAGAGAATTGCGTGGATGTTCCTCGCAAATTTCGTTTTGCGACCCTCCCTACTAGAAAGTTCGCAGCAAGACCGATAAGCTCAAACGTGTAAGCATTTTCAGGATTCAGGATTCGATTTGCGTCGAGTTCCGTTTCGATTCGTGGTCCTTTGTGATTTTGGAGACCTCTCTCATGGCTACAGTTGCTGAACCGATCGCCGTACCAAAAATTCGACACACCGAGTGCTTTATTGATGGTCAATGGCGACCTGCGATATCCGGCAAAACATTCGAAACGGTGAATCCAGCGACCGAAGAGGTCATTTGTGAAATTGCAGAGGGTGATAAAGCGGACATCGATGCTGCTGTCAAAGCAGCTCGCCATGCCTTTGACAAAGGGCCCTGGAGCAAGATGGATGCGAGAGAGCGAGGCCGGATCATGTTTCGGCTGGCCGATCTGATCGAGGAGGAGATCGACGAGTTGGCGGCGTTGGAAACTCTGGACAATGGCAAGCCGATTCGCGAAGCACGCTATGCCGATTTGCCGCTCGTGTTGGATTGTTTGCGATACTACGCTGGATACGCCGACAAAATTCACGGGTCCACGATTCCAATTCGAGGGAACTACTTTACCTACACGCGACGTGAAGCGGTGGGTGTTGCAGGGCAGATTATTCCTTGGGACTTTCCAATGCTAATGACGGCTTGGAAATGGGGACCCGCTTTGGCAGCTGGATGCACGATTGTGATGAAGCCTGCGGAGCAAACCCCTTTGACATGTTTGCGTATGGCGCAGCTTGCAAAAGAAGCAGGAATCCCTGACGGTGTTATTAACGTCGTACCTGGGTTCGGGCCCACCGCGGGTGGATCTTTGGTCAAGCACCCCGGTGTAGACAAGATCGCATTCACGGGCGAGCATCGCACCGCACAAATCATCATGCGTGAATCGGCTGAAACGCTGAAGAGGCTGACGTTCGAATTGGGGGGCAAGAGTCCGAATGTGGTTATGGCAGACGCGAATTTGGACAAAGCGGCAATGGGTGCCTACGTTGGTTTGTTCTTGAACCAAGGACAATGCTGCTGTGCCGGAAGTCGCGTCTTCGTGGAAAAACGAGCCCACGACGAATTCGTTCATAAATTGACACAGCTAACCAAGAATCGCCGACTTGGAAATCCGTTATCGATGGAGACCGAACAAGGACCGCAGGTGGATAGAGCTCAGTTCGACAAGATTATGAGTTACATCGACAAAGGGAATGCTGAAGGAGCAAAATGCGTTTCTGGCGGCGAACGGTTTGGCGATAAGGGATTCTTTGTTCAACCGACGGTCTTTGATGGTGTGACCGACTCCATGGCCATTGCCCAGGATGAAATATTTGGTCCGGTCATGTCGATCCTGACATTCGATGATTGGGAAGATCTGGTTGCTAGAGCTAACAACACGTTCTACGGTTTGGCTGCTGCGGTTTGGACCAAAGATCTAACGCGAGCTCACGATTTTGCCCGTCGTGTTCGTGCAGGCACCGTATGGGTGAATTGCTACGATGTCTTTGACGCAGCGGCGCCATTCGGCGGCTTCAAGATGAGCGGTCAAGGCCGAGAGCTGGGTGAAGAGGGGCTCAAGGCTTACACCGAGTCCAAGACGGTGACCATTAGTTTGGACGAGTAGAAGCCACCGCAGCGGAAAATGTGAATCTTTTGAGTTTCATTGTCGTAGCGGAAGATGTGAATCTTCCGGTTGCGGAGCCTTGATACCATGCGATTCGCCATACTTCGGGGCGGGCATTTGTTTCTAGCGATTCGCCGGAACTTTCACAAGTTCCGCTACGCTTGTCGTAGCGAAAGATGTGAATCTTTCGAATGTCTTTTCGTAGCGGAAGATGTGAATCTTCCGGTTGCGGAGCCTTGATGCCATGCGATTCGTCATACTCCGGGGCGGGTATTTGTTTCTAGCGATTCGCCGGAACTTTCACAAGTTCCGCTACGCTTTGAGGTAGCGGAAGATGTGAATCTTTCGAATGTCTTTGTCGTAGCGAAAGATGTAAATCTTCCGACTGCCTATCCCCAATGCCTCTCTACGAAATTCGGCATGCCAATTGGTAATCAAGCGACTTGTATAGCCAATGCAACTGTCGAATGGGATTCACGCGGGACGCTACGACCATTTCTGCCGCAACGATAAAGCGGCTATTTTCGGATATCGCTGTCACTTGTGGGATCTCAGGTTCCCTTTCGATTAGCTCCTCAAATTTGCTTTGAACGAACGAGTCACGTTCGAGTGGGCTTACCGATTCGGGTATTTCGAACGTTGTGCCCGGGATGGGACGCAGTCGGTACTCTGGAAATGCAGAAGCGTCGAGGCAGTAGAACGAAAGAATCATGATCGGTCCATTTCTTGTGCGAACGGGGCTAAAAGCTATTAGATTGCATAGGGAAAAAGGAATCCGGTAGGAATTGGTTTCGATACCGTAGGATCCGGTTGATTAGGAATTGCGTGGTCTCAATCAATACGGGCCGATCGATCGGCTTGGTCAGGTATTCGTCCGCTCCCATGGCAAACGCAGACAGCAGCGCGTTTTGCGATGGCTGCGCAGAGAGCATCACGACCTGGATCAATGGATTGATTGTTTTGATCTGCTTTAGCAAACTAAAGCCGTTCAGCTCGGGCATGTCCAAATCGGTAATGAGAATGTCGATCCTATTCGCTTCACAGTTCGTGATTGCGGTTTTCGGATCTGCGCATAGCTCGATCGAAAGCGAATCACTGAACTCCGCTTCCAGGATGCGTTGTATCAGAGTTAGCATTGCCGGGTCGTCGTCTACTATCAAAGCTCTAACGGTTGCAACGTTCATAGTTGAGATTCCAGTTTGTTTTTCGGATCGGCGTGTCTTAGAAACATAGCGGAGTTGCTTTTGATTCAATCGGGGTGCGATCATCAATGGGCGATGCTGTAAAGTTGTCCCTCTGGTCCAGCGATCGTGGGCTCATAGGGGAAACGAATACGTATACAGTCGTGATCGATGTCAAAGGCCAATGGCATGTGCCTGACTTGGTCATTGAGTGAGTCGACGAGCCGTTCGATGCGAACTCGATTTTCTTGTTGACTGAGATCACAATGATGAGTGAAAGCGAGATAGTTGTCATCGCCGCGGCGGCTGAGCGATATCTGAAGAGGTTTGTCCAACATTTCTCGGTTCCAAACCATTCTGAGTACCGTGTCGCCGATCACCTGCACTAGGGTTCGAGGAAGGTAGAGAAACTCGCCAGTAAGATCTTTTGTGGTGATCTCGATCGCGACATTTCTTCCCAACCAATGCTCTAAATTGGAGCTGAGGTATTGAGCGAATTCATCTTTGTCAAAGCGTATGGAGTGACCTGGGATGCTCTGGTCCATGGGCCATGCCAGCCGATCTGATTCACCATGAAAGCCATTGGCGTCGAGGGAGATCGTCGCGACTAGGCCGAATAAGGACAATAGGGGAGCGTATCGCGAGGTGACGTTTTGAAATAGGTCCGGTTCGTTCGAGTTGATGAACAGGAAACCTTGGATGGTGGCCCCGCGACCGATTGCCATGCAAAGGCCGCTTCGAAGTCCCTGTTCGGCAATCAAAGCTATGGATCGCTGAGCAGGTTTGTTTTGACGAGTAAAAGACGTTAGCACTTGATTGCATTCGCCGAATACGCGAACCGTAGACGGTTGCATGGCAAAGAGGGAGCCATTTGGGTTGACAAAGCAGGAATACCCGCGTCGCAAGGTGTTTTTGGGTGCTCGGTCGCTCACAGCGGAGTCGACCACAACGAGTTGATTTGCATTGGGTACACGACCGGCGAGGCAAACGCGATCTACCGCTTGAAAGAATTTATGACCCTGCAGTACCTTCATAAGTCGATGAGCAGGACGGTCAGCAGAAACGCCTGTTGCAAAGTCTTCTGCAATATTTGCAAGCTGCGATACGATCCATGACTCTTCGTCAGCACAATGATCCAAGGCGTCGATCACGTTTTTGCAATAGACGTTGGTGTCGACATGGTCTGTCAACAAGCTTTGGCTATCCGCTTCACTTGAGTCGCATGGCCAATTGTTGGATCGTGTTACAGCACGGAGCGTGATACCTTCCTTGAGTTGTTGTTCGGAAAGTTCGAAAGCCACTTTCAGTGCTCGTATGCAATCTTCGGTTCGCTCTGCTAGATTGTTACCGGGCTGCTGCACGTTCGCGACGATCGTTTTCCAAGTCTCTTGAAGGGATGCGCTTTTCGCCGAATTGGCTTTAGTGACATTAGGCGTTTCGACGGAAGGCGATGCCGATCCCAACGAATCTAGACATGCTTTCGCCGCCTTGCACAACTGGATAAGTCGCGAGAAGCCTAGGAACGAGGCTTCGGATGCAATGATTTCAAGGCGTTTTCGCCAAATCGCTGCGCATGACAAGTTGCTGAATTCTTTGCCGTTCGCGTTGTCGTCGGACCACTGAACAACGGACTGCCTCAGAATGGGCGAGAATGCGCGTTCGGTCGTAGCGGTATTGTTTGTAGTTGTGTTACCAGCCATGGTTATGGATGCCTTCAATAGAGTATGCAATTTTTCGGGATGAGATTTAGATCGAATGGCGACGTCATTTAGTTCGAGATGTCGTCGTCGTCGTCATCGTCACCTTTATTGTGAGCTCCATCGCAGAATGGTTTCGTCTTCGAGAGTCCGCACCCGCAAAGGACGTGCATTTTCTTTTTCCTCTCTGAACCGAGTGGTCGTCCGTATTTGTCGGTTATGGC
>CAIXME010000577.1 GCA_903920425.1 uncultured Pirellula sp.
ATCCCAAGCTTTGCGAGGCAGCCGTCGCCTTCGACAGTACAAAATTGAACGTGCCACACCAGGTGAAGCTGCTGGAAAGCATGCCGATCAAGACCAAAGCGGATTTGGTTGGCCATATCCTGACCACCCACTTTTCAGTCCACTTGGGCCAGCTTTCGACCTGGCGCCGCATGGTTGGTTTGCCACACCTTTTCTAATTTTCTAAAAATGACGATTCCCTGACGCATTGCGAATGGCTGTGGACCTCATAAATTAACAATATAATGCACCGAAGTACGATTTCGTGTTCAGGTGCAATGGCTCACACAGAGCCACCAAGCCACAGAGAAGAGTTAAAATAAAAAAGAGATTATTGAAATCTCTGTGCCTCCGCGTCTCTGTGTGAAAATTCTTGATCATTGTAAGTGAGTACTGGAGAGATCCCGCGCTTAGCACGAGCACGAGCACGGGGGTACTTACTTTGTGCGAGAGGGATCTCCGCTAGCTCAATTGGTTCGCGATGGCGGTCGCGGTGGTCCAGTCACCATCGGCAACGCGATGGATTCGAACTCGGGAGTCGATGGCGGCGTAATTGGGTTCCTCGATCCCGCTAATGGCTTGGCAAAGCGTCAACCATTGGTCGACACCGCAAGCACCCTTGACCTCGACGTACTCGAGTCGGCCAGCCCGGTCATAGACCATCCCGTCCATTTGGTTGGGAGGGGATGCGCGGTGGTCTACCCAAACAAACGACCCATCCATCTCAAAGTACATGCCGGGCAAATTGGCCAGGGCTGCCGACAATCCTTCAAAGGATTCGGTCCATTGAAAGTTGTCAGCGGGATGGATTTGAACAAACAAATGCATTGGAATCTCGTCAGTAACACAGGCTGTCATCGGCACAAAAGGATAGCAAATCGTCTACAATCAGTTTTCGAATAACATGTCCTAAGAGTTCGTTTCTCTGTCGAAGTCATTATGAGCACTGCTGCATCCGTTCAAGTACCCACAGGCGATTTGCCTGCGGCTTCCTATCCCTTTTTTGGAAATCTTGCACGTATTATCAACTCCGGGCAAGCTCGTTCGATTGTCGTATCGGGAAACATTTATGATCTGTATTTTGATGGCAAGCAATATGTACCACTGCTCCCCTTTATCCAGGCCAAAACGCAGGTTCCAGGGCTGGTCCAGGTCGTTTACGAACTGAATGGCCCGGTCCGTGTCTCCGACGAAGATCGTAACAAGCTGAGAGAAGCGTGGGCAGCCTGGAAAAACGGCGTAGCGATGGATTCTATCCCGATGCGGGAAGTCCTCAATGACGGTGGAAAATTCGATCTCCGCCGACGCGAATTCGATCAGTACCTTCGCGACGCGATTGGGAATGCCACGCAGGCTCTCGAATTTTTGAGGCAACTGACGATCTGCTCGCGAACTTGCCTCAAAGAAAATCTGTTGATCATGATCGAAGGGGCCGACATGCTGTTGCCCGCGGGTGATGGGGACGTGGCCCGCATGAACGATGCTCAGATTCGACGCATCGCGATTGTGACCGATTGGTTTGGTGACCCCAGTTTCTTTGGCGGGAAAGATACCGTACTGCTGTTCGCCGAATCGCGCAGTCTCATTCACCCTCGCGTCTCGCGATTGCCTCAAGTCCTTTCGGTGGATGTTGCCGCCCCAGACTTGGGCTCGCGCAAACACTTTATCCAATGGCATAGCAGCGTAACCACCAACAAATCCGTACAGCAATCGACCGATAGCGTGGCCGAAGCGACCGCGGGATTGAGCTTGCACGCCATGCGGCAACTGCTGCTAGCGGCTGACTATGCAGGGAAACCCATCGCCCGCCAAGACACAACATTGCAAGTCGAACAGTTCATCCAATCCCAGCTGGGTGAAGACGTCATCGAATTCAAAAAACCGGTCCAGTCGCTCAAGGACGTGATTGGATTTTCCAAACTGAAGGACTTTTTGACGACCTACCTAATCCCACGCATGAAGCTGGCTGACGATCGAGCGTTGCCAGGGGCTGCTATCGCTGGCCCAATCGGTGGAGGCAAAACGTTTATCTTTGAGGCGGTCGCAGCCGAATTGGATATGCCCGTCCTCGTTCTCAAGAACATTCGTAGCCAGTGGTTCGGACAAACCGATGTGATCTTCGAACGATTGCGACGCGTTCTCGAGGCGTTGGAGCAAGTGGTTATCTTCGTCGACGAAGCCGATACGCAATTCGGGGGCGTTGGAGAAGGAGCTCACGAAACCGAACGTCGATTGACGGGCAAGATTCAGGGAATGATGAGCGATCCGAAATTGCGAGGCAAAGTCATTTGGCTGCTGATGACCGCTCGCATCCATCTGCTTTCGCCAGACATCAGGCGTCCAGGTCGGGTCGGTGATTTGATCATTCCTATCTTGGATCCAACCGGAGAGGACCGAAAGGACTTTATTCGATGGATGATCAAACCTACCGGCATCGATGATCCAGGTTTGGTGGAATGGCTCGACAAAGAGGGGCTCGAACAGGACTTCTCGTCGGCAGGTTACGCGGCGCTCCGCAGCCAATTCAAAGCCATACCGCCCAAGGACCAAGATGAGCTCAAGTCCATTATTCGGGACTTCATGCAACCAGCGATCAAACAGACTCGCCGTTACCAGACGCTACAGGCTTTGATCAACTGCACACGCAGGTCCTTGTTGCCCGACCCCAACATTTCAGAAAAAGATCGCGCCCTGATGGAAGAAGAAATCCGCCTGTTGGAGCTGCAAGGCATCCGATAGAGGTTAGTTTTCCATTGCGCTTCGCGGCTTGCCGCTCACCGTAATGCTTACCAAAGTGTTTTTTATTCGGCACCTTTCGATTCACCTTCCAACTATCAAAATCATGCAACGAATTCCTTTTCTTTCGATGTTGCCCACTGGAATACAGAGGGACTGCCTGCGATGGATGGCCACCTTGGTGCTGGTTTGTTTTGCAGGTCCACTGTTTGCTCAAGAGCGATTTTCGGATCTCCTAGGAAACGTCCGAGCAGAGAATGTTCCCAAGGGACAGACCGTCCAGGTCCCCTATATTCTTTGGGGTGGCGATGTCGCCACCTTTCTTGCCAACGGCGATCTCAAGACCAAGCCGCAATCGATCTTCCAACAATCTGGATTAGACGTCCAGCTAGTACCTGGCGACGATTTCGTGGGTCAAGTACGAAATTACATGGAAGGAAAATCGCCATTCCTGCGTGGGACGATGCACATGATTGGATTGGCTGGTGAAGTGGTTGGGTCCGACCCGCGAACCAAACCGGTCATCATCATGCAACTTTCGTGGAGCGCTGGAGACCATATTGTTGCGAGAAAGGCCATTCGCAATCTCAATGATCTCAAAAACAAAAAGATCGTTTGTCAACAAGGCGGCCCGCACGTCGGTTTGCTGTATGACTCGTTGGCCGCTGCCAAGTTGAATCGATCCGACGTCACCATCGTGTGGACCAAAGACATTACAGGTCCCAACGGACCGGCGGAAGCGTTCCGAAAGGACCCTTCGATCGATGCATGCTGCGTGATCACGCCCGACATGATGGGACTAAGTACGGGGCTCAACGAAGAAGGTAACGGCGCTGAAGGTACCGTGGCCGGTGCACACGTCGTCAACAGCACCGCACAAATGAGCCGATCGATCGCCGATGTGTATGCTGTTCGTCGCGATTGGTACGATGCAAACAAAGACTGGGTTAAAAAATTCGTCGCTGGGCAACTCAAGGCAACCGAACAGCTCGTCGCCATGCGTCGCGGATTAGAAGAAACCAAGAAGCTCGCCAAGGACTATGAACAAATCTTGGCACTCTCGCAACGGATCTTTGGCAAAGAGACGCTACCGACTCTCGAACAGGATGCGCACGGACTCCTTCTGGATTGTTCGTTCGTCGGACTAACAGGACAAATTGCGTTCTTTTTGGACAAAGGGAACTTGAGCGGTTTCAACGGGAAGATGAGCGAAGCGATCGACTTGGCGACGAGTTGGGGATACGCCAAAGGCCGCAATGGATTCGATCCCAATGATTTCGATTACAAAGCGATCGCCAAAATGGCTGGTATTGCTTACGCAGAACCGAAAGCAACCGAACGATTCAATGATAAAAACAAAGCCGAGTCATCAGACATGTTTCTCGGTGATAACCTGGATTCCAATACCATTGTCAGTTTTACCATCGGGTTTGAACCTGACCAAAAAGATTTCTCCGCCGATCGTTATGGTGCGGACTTCGCTAGAGCGCTGAAAGAAGCGAGCAAATTCGGAAATGCACGCGTGATCATACGCGGACACTCGGACCCGACCAAGACGCTTCTGGACTTGGTCAAGAGCGGAATCTCCAAAGGGATCATTCAGCAAAACGGCGTGCCGGGCAACTACCGCTATTTTATGAACGGCAAACCGTTGGACTTGAGCCGCACCAAAGAAGTGATGGAGCTGATCAAGGGAGGATCCTTCGGTGGAGGAAACCCAGATCCCTCTATCACGATGCAGGCGGCATTGAACTTATCCAAGTCACGAGCGGATTCTGTTTTCGCTGAATTGCAACGTTATGCCAAACAAGCCGAAATCAATATCGACTTGACCCAGATCGTGCCGGTGGGTGCGGGCGTGATGGAGCCCGTTATTCCCAAGCCTCGCAATATCGAAGAAGCGAAAGAGAACATGCGAGTTGAGTTCCGCATTGTTAAGGTGAATCCCGAGTCTCTCGCACCTGGTGACTTTAATTTTTAGTCGTGTCACAAACTTCGGCGTCGCAGATATGGTACGTCCATGAATGGACCTTTGGAATTCAGGAAAGGAACACAGCAGCCATGTTGAACCCGTTCGTTCGATGCTGCCTCATGATGGCACTGTGGTTGGCTATCTCGCCATTTCCAAAGGTCATCGCACAAGAAAACGTCGTAATCGTCCTAGATGATTCCGGGTCCATGAACGAAAGGATGGGCGGCGGATCCACGCGGATGGAAGCGGCCAAAAAGGCGATAGCATCTGTCATTGAGAAGTTTCCTTCCGATACCCAGTTGGGATTGTTCTTGCTCAACGGTGCACGGAAGAATGATCACTGGGCCATTCCTCTGGGCCACCATTCCGTCAGCGTTGCGCAGCGAATTGTCCAATCGATTCGCGCAGATGGAGGGACTCCGCTGGGCGATCGGATTCGCGAAGGAACCGATGCGTTGCTCAAGCAACGGGAAAAGCAAATATATGGAACATACCGTCTGCTGATCGTCACCGACGGGGAAGCGAATGATGCGAAGCTTTTGGCTGCCTATTTGCCGGATGTACTCTCGCGTGGCATCATCGTAGATGCGATTGGCGTCGATATGAAAACCAACCACTCCTTGGCGACCCGCGTTCATAGTTATCGACGAGCGGACGACGATGCAGCATTATCGAAAGCCGTTCAGGAAGTGTTTGCAGAGAAATTTGATGCGAATGCGTCAGGCGATGACCAAGAGTATCAGTTGCTAGAAGCCATCGATAGGGAGACAGCCAAAGAGGCCTTGCAATTGCTTTCCAAACCGAACAACGGACCGATTGTCGGGATCAAAAAGCCGGACACCTGGACAGCTCCAACCACTACCTCGACGGGTGGAGTGGGGATTCTGCGTGCAATCGTCGTAACACTCTTTAGCTGTATGATCCCCGTTTTCTTGTTTGTTTCGACGATTTTTATTGTTTTAGCCAAAGCTAGGCGGCGATAGGCGATGGGCGTTTATCGCCGACCAATGGGCTGTCAAAGCAGCCGCGGACGAAAACTTTATTTTCGTTTGGTTTTAAAATATTTCTCCGTTGACTTGGCATGTTGCGCGTCCGATAATCCAAGAGTTGTTGCCTAGGTTTGCCAACCTCGCTCGCTCGCTCGGTTCTCGTTTGAAGTCCTTGTGTTGAAGAAGAATGGTTGACGCTCCGCGGTTTTTTTCAGGGAGCTGTTTTCGCAAGGACGGTCCAGGTTTGGCAGTTGGATGACTGCTCTTGACGGATCGGCTCATAGGTTTTTGATGGTGCGCTTGTTCCAGCCATTCGGGACAGCCATCTGGTTTTGGCCACGTTGATGTTTTGTCAGCGTTCGGTTCGATAGTCGGTGGTTTGTTGGTGGATGGTGTTACAGAGCGAACATCGTTGTAAGAGGGTTTGGTTTAGTGACGAATATTTATGTAGGGAATCTCTCGTTCCGCGCTACGGAAGATGAGATCAAGCAGGCGTTTGGACGTTTTGGACAAGTGAGCAAAGTCAGCATTATTGTTGACCGTGAAACCGGTCGCTCACGCGGTTTTGCGTTTGTGGAAATGCCTAGTTTAGAAGAAGCCAAGGCTGCTATCGAAGCCTTGAACCAGCAAGAGATCAGCGGACGCCGAATCTCGTGCAACGAAGCTCGTCCCCGTGAAGAACGACCAGCAGGCGGCGGCGGTGGTTACGGCGGTGGCGGCGGCGGTGGTGGATACGGTGGCGGCGGCGGTGGTGGTTACGGCGGTGGTGGCGGTGGACGCCGCGATCGCGGTGACCGAGGCGGCGACCGCGATGGCGGTGGCGGATACGGTGGTGGTGGCGGTGGATACGGCGGCGGTGGAGGTGGTGGATACGGTGGTGGCGGCGGTGGCGGCGGACGTCGCGAACGCTACTAACCCCTAGCCTGCTCCAGCAGCAAAATAAAATCCAAAGGGAAGATCTTGTATGAGATCTTCCCTTTTTTTATGCCCTAATTGATAGCATTCCACAACCAGCAAAATATTTCTGTTCGAGTCCCGTTGCTCAGTACTACGACCCGCTCGATTGCGTTAAATTATTCGCACAGTTTTAGAACAACATACATATATCGCTTAACGAATGGAGTCCGTGCCATGTTGATTTTAGGTCGTCGTGCAAATCAATCGATCGTCTTCCCAAACTGTGGAATCACAGTTCGAATCCTGGATGTAAACGGACGCGTTACCAAGATCGGAATCGAAGCTCCTCGCAACATCGAAATCATGCGTGGTGAACTTGCCACGGTTTCCTCCGGCCAACATGCATTAGACAATAGCAGTTCCAATCAATCGATTGCTTACGAACCAGCATCTGCACCTGAGACAGCAAACGAGATGCTCCAGTTTGGGCAACGGTTGGCGGAGCTCAAATCCAGCTTGCATGTGTTCCAGCAAATGCGTGCCGCAGGGAACGAAGCGAGGGCCGACGAGGTGCTCGAGGAATTGCTAAACGACTTGGGGCGACTCGATTGCGATTGGCTCAAGAGCCAAATGGATGGCGAAGTTTCCGGGCGTCGTAATGCATCCGAAATGGTCTCCGAATCAAAGACTGCGTACGACTACTACGCCCCCCAATCTCAGCGTCCACAGTATCTCTTGGTTATCCAGTCGGACGGGCAAACCACATCCGGCAATGATGATTTGACCATGCACGGTGTTCAGACATGCACCGTAAACAACCGCAATGCCGCCATCCAAGTGCTAGAGTCCAAGGAGCGGTTTGACTTCATCGTATGCCAGAACCACTCCTCGTCGCTGCCCGATTTTCAGCTCATCCAAGCCATTCGAGCTCAGCCTCACTTGGATGGCACCATGATCTTTGTGTCCACCAATTCCGGAAATGCGATTGAGCAATTGGCGATGGCCAATCAATATGGAATCGACGGCTGGATTCAGCAGCCGATCTGTTCGAATAACCTCCTCAATCACATTGTTGAAAGTAAACAGTTTGAAGTCTAACGACCATGAGATGGTACGCGATTGTGACGCGATCATCTTTGACTGCGATGGCACACTCGTCGATTCGATGCCCGTTCATTTTCTTGCTTGGCATGAAACCATGAATCGGTATGGTGTCCGTTTCCCCGAAGATCGCTTTTACGCGCTTGGAGGGATGCCCAGCCACCGGATTATCGCCATGCTCTCTGTGGAACAGGGAATCGAATTGGATGCGAATCTGGTGGCCCACGAAAAGGAGCAATCCTTTTTGAATCGGATCGATATGTTGGTCCCGATTGAGCCTGTCGTTGCCATCGCGAGAGAGTTTCGCGGAGTCAAACCGATCGCCGTCGCGAGCGGTGGGTTCCGCGATATCATCCTGCAGCAGATGCGTCAGATTGATATTCACGATTGGTTTGATGCGGTGGTGACTGCCGAAGACACTGCGCGTCACAAACCGGAACCCGATGTATTTCTAGAAGCGGCGCGGCGAATGAACGTTTCGGCTGAGCGTTGTTTAGTCTTCGAAGACGCTGATCTTGGTGTGGAAGCAGCTCGTCGAGCCGGTATGCGCTGCATCGACGTTCGAACTTTCTTTACCCCTCGGCGTTTCGCCGTTGGAATATGATCCCACGCGCTTTACGCCTGGCAAACCTCGCATCACGTTGGATGGGAGGTTTGTGAGCCGCTATGGAGACAAGTTTGGAAAGTGAACTTACGGAATCGGGGGAAAGCAAACTGAACCCGGTACTCCGATGGCGATGGTGTTGGTTTTCTTTGGCCGTTTTGTTGTTCGCCTTTTGTTGGCCCATATCGAATCGATTGCAACTGGATCGCTCGCTGGAACGCATGTTTGCTGCAAACGATCCCGTACGACTTGAGTTCCAATCACTGCGCGAAAAGTTTGGCGTCGCGGACCTTGTCGTCTTCGCATATCGCGATTCTGATTTTTGGAATAGCGATCTAGCGGGACTGAATCGACTCCGAGCCATTCGAGAGCGGATCGAGTCACTGGATGGAGTAGCGATTGCAATGGACCTATCCAAGATCAATCAAATGATCGGACAGGTACAGCCCTCGTTGTTTGGCTCTCAGCCCTTCCCGATGCTGAATAAACAAAACCAGTTAGCCGCTGAGTTCAAAACCCTATTTGAAGGCCAGACACACAGCCCAAGTAGCGATTTGATTGCCATCGCCTGTTTGCTCAAACCGGCCCTGCCAGGTAACGTTTCCCAAGCGGAAACGATCGACCAATTACGATCAATTGCTTTATCCTTGCCAGAAAAGCACACCGTCTCCGCTGCCATGTTGGTTGGGCAACCCGTCATGGTGGAGGAAGGGTTTGACGAGATCGAGCGCGATGGAGTGCGGCTGGGCTACTACTCCACCGTTTCCCTGACCCTGTTGATCATTCTGGGGTTTCGATCGTTGAGGTGGGCGCTGATCACGATCTGTGTGGTGCAATGGTCGCTGGTGGTAACGCGAGGATTGTTGGCATGGCTCGATTGGGATTTGACCATGGTTTCATCGATGCTCTCCTCGATCGTCACGGTGATTGGTGTAGCCGCGGTTATGCATTGGTTGTTGGGTTATCGTCAAGCGATGAGCCGTGGTGGTTCAGCGGAGCAAGCACTGAATAGCTCGATGCGTCATTTATGGAAGCCGATTTTTTGGGCCAGCATCACCGACGCGATTGGATTCGCATCCTTGACCTTTGCGGATGTGGGGCCCGTTCAAGACTACGGCTGGATGATGACGATCGCGTCGTTAATCGTACTGGTCAGTATTTTTGTTCTTGTGCCAACATTAGCACTGATTCCGGTCTATCCGACATCGTTGGCCGATCGAATAGGTTTGTCGTTCAACTTGTTCGCGGTCCCTGGGGATCAGCAACTGCATCGATGGCTTGATGGCATCATGAGTCGCTCGCTCCGTTATGCTCGCGCAGTGGCCATCGGTGCGATCCTATTGGCATTGTTTGCCTGTTGGGGGTCGGCTCGGATGCGCGTGGATACGGACTTTGTCAAAAATTTTCGTCAAGACGCACCCTTAGTCATAGCGTATCAAGCTGTCGAGCGCGAGCTAGGAGGGGCAGGAGTCTGGGATGTGGTGCTACCTGTCCCCAGCCCGATGACGTCAGAGTATTTGGACTTGGTTTTGCAACTGGAGAAAAAGCTATTGGCGATTCGCGTTTCGGGACCTGACATGGAACCTTTGCAGCTCACCAAGGTATTGAGCATCGCAGATACCGATCTCGCTTCTCGTCGTTCTATTTTGCTGAGCAAGATGTCGGTCGAAGCGAGATTGTTTGCCATGAGACAGGCGATGGGAGGGTTCGTGAATTCCCTCATCACCAATCCCGAAAACGGGCTGCGATATTTGAGGGTCATGTTGCGATCTCGTGAACAGGCTGAGACGATACAGAAAGAACAGTTGATCGCGTCGGTTCGGTCGACGGTGCAAGAATCGTTGCAGTCTGCGGAATGGAGAGCGCTCTTTAACGAACCACCCAAAGGGTTTGTATCAGGATACTATGTACTTTTGTCTGCGTTAGTCAGCAGCGTCATTCAGGATCAGTGGCGTTGTTTTGCCATTGCAGCGTTGGGCATTTGGTTGGCCATGACGATAGCGCTGCGCAGCCCTTGGCTGGCGGCCATTACCATGTTGCCTAACGCGTTGCCCAGTATGTGCATCATGGGCTTTATGGGGTGGACGAATATGCCGATCAATCTCGGTGCTGCCATGATCTCAGCGGTATCAATGGGGTTGAGCGTGGACTCGTCACTGCACTACCTCATGCGATTCCAGAAGGAAATCAGGGACGGCAAGGAATTTGAATCTGCTATGCGAGCGGCCCAATCGGAGATCGGAACTGCTATGCTGTTGTCCAGCATGGCTTTGGTCTTAGGCTTCGGGTCTCTGGCGATGAGTGATTTCATCCCGACGGTCGTCTTCGGCTCGATGTCCGCTATTAGCATGTTGGGTGGCTTGGTAGCCAATTTGACCATTTTGCCAGCCCTTTTGGCACTTTCCTGGCGCAAAGTCCAACCCGCTTGACGACCGGATAAAGTGTGGAATGCTGAGAGAACCTGGAATTATCGAGACGCTGCTGGTCGACCTGCCTAAACATTTGGCGGAGAGGACTCGTACGTACTCGAGCGACCAAAGCGCTCATCTGTCGCGCGGCGACATTTTGGGATCGGTCGCTCCGGTAGTTTATTGGACGCACCACGCCCTGCGAACTGCGGAAAACCCCGCTCTCGATGTTGCCCGGTGGCTGGCACGAAAAACTTCGCGGCCCCTTTTCGTTTATCAAGGCTTCAGCGAAGGATATCGGTTCGCTTCCGACCGTCACCATACGTTTGCATTGCAAGGTGCCGCAGATTTGCAGCGTCAGTACCAGGAACTTGGTATTAGCTATGCGTTGCACATCGATCGGAAGGGATACCGAGTTCCCGCGTTAAAGCGAATTGCCCAGCAAGCTGCAATTCTTGTCACAGACGACTTCCCCGGTGAACCGACGCGCGATTGGTTGGAGCATTTACGGCATCAAATCGCATCGCCCATCGTGTTGGTTGACACGGCCTGCGTCGTTCCAATGAAACTCGTTGGCAAATCCTACGACCGCGCGTTTGCGTATCGCGAAGCTACGGCATCCTTATACGCGGAGCGTGTTGGACGCGATTGGCCTGACGGAACATCGGACGTCGCACGCTATGATGCAACTCTGCCGTTTGAACCCGTTGATTTGAATGAAACCGATATTGGATCGTTTGTTTCTCAGTGCGATATCGACCACGCCGTAGGGCCCGTGACGGATACCATCGGGGGTTATGCTGCTGGAATGGAACGATGGAACCAGTTCAAACTAGCAAGCTTGAAGAAGTATGCCGCCAAACGGAATGATCCGTGTGCAGGTGTTGCAAGTCGTATGTCTGCGTACCTCCACTATGGCATGGTATCCCCTTTTCAATTGGCACGCGAAGCCAATGCGCTAGGTGCTGAAAAGTACTTAGACGAGTTGCTCATATGGCGTGAGCTCGCATACTGCTATTGCTACTACCGCGAAGATTACCAAACTGTGGAAACA
>CAIXME010000578.1 GCA_903920425.1 uncultured Pirellula sp.
CCAGGTAGCGTCCGAACGAATCCGCAAAGGCCCGTTTTGGCCACGAACTCGACTCGGTGTTGCTTTAAAGAATATTTCTGGTCGAGCAGCGGTGTACACGCGATCATAGCAACTCGCAGCAGCTTCGCTTTCCTCCATACGAGCCGTCTGGGATCGTTTGTATGTCACCCCTGCAGCCCAAACTTCTTGGGCATCGATAGGTGGCAGCCACTGCACATCGCTAACGGGAATCGACGCAGCGGCGGCAGGTAGACTTTTGGCTAACTCCGGTAGTCGTTCGTGCGACAACAGTTGTCCTAATGTAGTTAAGCCGACGGATGAGAGGTCGAGGATGGTAGCAAAGTTGTTATCGACGCGCGCGACAGCGGGACCGTTTTTGGTTTGGATACGTGCCAAGTACATTTTTTAATTTTCCAGGAGAGATTCTATATTCAGCAATTTATGGAAACACGGATGTAAGGCATAGGATAGCCCAGCACGGTTTCGGACGCCACCGTCAGATACCGATGCTCCCCGATCGTGCGCGAATAGAGCCACTGTAGCCTGCTACGCGAAACGCCCTAAGATGCGATCGGTGAGGCCTGGGATTAGCCTGCCCGCCCACACGAGAGCCTTGCCTCCCAAGCTCAAGATCATCTCTCGCTTGGATCGCACGAGTCCCGAAATCGCTAACTGCGCGACTCGCTTTGGCGACATGCTTCCGATCGATTTGCTTTTCTCACTCGCTTTGGTATCCACCAACGATTCAAAGAACTCGCTGTGTGTCGTGCTAGGGCTCAACATCAACACCTCGATGCTCTGGGCAGCCAGCTCGACGCGCAACGACTCCGCCCACCCGCGCATCGCAAATTTCGCTGCGCAGTACTCGCTCTTGTTCGGAACGGCGCGATGCGACAGAACGGAACCGATGTTGAGAATGGCTGGCCGACGACCTTGCCTCAATACAGGCAAAAACAATCGCGTTAGCTCTACCGGCGCGAAAAAATCGATTTCCATCACCCTGCGCAACCGATCGCTAGAAGCATCGCTAAATCGACCGATCGCGCCAGCACCGGCATTATTGATCAAGACATCCACAGCCCCCCAATTGCTGGCACAGTAGGCCAACAATCGCGACCGAAACGCAGGGTCGGTTAAATCACCAGACAGCGTTTCCATTTTGCCAGGCAATGCTGCACAAACACGCTCCAACTCTGCCAACCGGTCAACGCGTCGAGCCGTCGCCAAAACGTGCGCACCACGCTCGCATAATTGGATCGTCAACTCGCGTCCAATTCCACTGGAAGCGCCTGTCACGACCGTCCTGGCTCCCTTGAGATTGCGTCGAGCCATCGCTATGCAACGTCACCCATCTTCTCTGGTGCAACTACTTGTTTTTCGGATGAATCCGAGGGTGCGTCCGACGACGGTTCTCTTGCGACAGGGGCTAAGAACGTTGCTGAGTCCGGTCCCAGCTTTTCTGCCGCAATCGGTATCTTGCCAGAGATAACCCGAATGTCAGCACCTTGTCCGGCCAGTTTTCCGGCAGCACTGTTGGGCATCCGACAATGCACCAAGACGTACTCGTCGTTGTACTGCTGCGAGATCACTTCGGCCGCCATGGCTAACCATGCCATGGTCTTGCCATCGTCCAACGGCAACCGAACTTCCAATTCAACAAAGTTCTTCGTCAACGCGTCGCTTACGGCCATCGTTAACTGCGCAAGCCCGATACCTGCTCGAGCGGAAATAGCCACCGCATTCGGATATCGTTCGCGAACCGAAACAACCCGTTCGCTCGCGCCGTCGCAGTCCACTTTATTGAGGACGAGCAACGTGTCTTTTTCGTCGATGCCTATTTCGTGCAGCACTTTATACACGGATGATATTTGATTCAGTACCGACGGATTGCTTGCATCGGCAACGTGGATGAGCAAGTCCGCTTGCCGTGTCTCTTCGAGTGTCGCTCGGAAGCTCGCGATCAGTCTGTGGGGTAGGTCGCGAATGAACCCAACGGTATCGCTCAACAGGATTGGCCCCCAGCCCGGCAACATCCATTTTCGCGTGCGTGTGTCCAGCGTTGCAAACAATTTGTCGACAGCGAGCACGTCTGCGTTTGTCAAAACGTTCATGAGCGTGCTCTTTCCCGCATTGGTGTACCCTGCGAGAGAGACGCTAAACGTATCGCCGCGCGATGCTACTTCTCTCGCTTTGCGGCGCTCGACTTTTTCTAGCTCCGACTTGAGGTCGTGGACTCGCTTTTCTGCAAGCCGTCGGTCGACTTCCAATTGCTTTTCCCCAGGTCCACGCATGCCAACCCCCATCCCTTGTCGAGACAAGTGAGTCCACATCCGCTTTAGCCGTGGCAGAGAGTACTCGAGCTGAGCAAGCTCAACAGCCAATCTCGCTTCATGGGTCTGCGCGTTCGACGCAAAGATGTCGAGGATCAGCTCAGAACGGTCGATTACTTTGATGTTGAGAGCCTTTTCCAGGTTTCGCGTTTGAGCCGGGTTCAAGTCGTTGTCAAACAGCACCACATCGGCCGCCTGCATCTCGACCAATCCACGTAACTCCGCGACTTTTCCTTTTCCCAAGTAAGTCGTTTGGTCCGGGTGCTCTCGCTTTTGGATGACGCTACCAACCACGGTCGTCCCTGCAGTAGTCGCCAACCCTGTCAGCTCGTCGAACGGATCCTCAGCCAAAAAATCGTTGGGCAAAATCAAACGAGCGAGAATACTTCGCTCACTAGCCAAACTTTCCGATCGATCGTGCGTATGCAAGGGGTAAATTGCTCCAGCGAGAGTTGTTGTCAAAAGAAACGCCATGTAGTCACCTCGTGAAAAGAGGCACACCGTAAGTATAGCGACAGCATCGCCTATTTGGCGTAAAAATTGTGCTGCACCCAACCTTGTAAAAGATCGGGATCAGCGAAAAAACCCGGTAATAGCGAGTATTAGGCTGGGATTTTCGAAATCCAGATCTGCGTTCGTACATGGCTCTGCGATTCAAACCTTTGCGAACTAGACACCTGGCAATTCGGTAGGTTCGGCAAACTTTGGGTTGCAAGCCCCGATAGATTGATTTCCAATTCGTTTATCCGTCCTGTCACCTCTGTTAGGAGTAAGTAATGCGAGTTTCCTTTTTCGTCGCCGGTTTGGCACTTTGTGGTTTTGTATGCTTCCCAGGCTGTGAAGCCAAGAAAATGGACAGCGCTGCTACCCATTCGGATCACGACGGTCACGATCATGCTGGTCACAATCACGACGACCACGCTGGGCATGACCATGGTCCTGCCGACACAAAGGAAAAGGCGAAGCCAGCCGACGCACATGCTGGACATGATCACAGCCACGACGTAGGCCCCAACGGTGGCCACATTGCCGACATCGCTCCGATTGGAGCCCACATCGAATGGATCCACGACGACGAAGCGAACAAAGTTACGATCCACGCTGAGGAAATCGTCAGCAGCGGCGGCAAAATCGATTCGGTTCAAATCCTGGTCACCTCGGGCAGCGACACTAAAAAATTCGATCTTGCGAAAGTAGCCGATGCCAAGATCGCAGACTCGGTTTATGCTCTGGCCGATCAAGAAATGATGACGCTCATCGGGGCGAGCGGTACCGATGAAAAAGGTGTTCAAGCCAAACTGGTAATCACGGTAGACGGCAAGGAAAACTCCTGCCTTCTCGTTCACGAACACGGCCACAAACACTAATCAATCGCCGCAAACACGAAACGACAAGGTAGTTCAACGTTGAAGATTCTATTGGCCAACGACGATGGCATTTACGCACCTGGGCTTCGCGCTCTGCACGACGCACTGACACAACTCGGCGATGTACTGGTCGTCGCTCCTGCGACCGAACAAAGCGGCGTAGGTCACTCGATTACCTACCTCACCCCATTGACCTGCAAACAAGTGTTCATGGGGGACGAGTTTTTTGGCTGGGCAGTGGATGGCTCGCCTGCTGACTGCGTGAAACTAGGTGTCGCGGAGCTTGCTCAAGGTCCCGTAGATCTCATCGTCAGTGGGATCAACGGTGGATTGAACGCAGGAATCAATGTTCTCTATTCGGGTACCGTCGCTGCAGCCATCGAGGGTGCATTCTTTCGTATCCCCAGCATCGCTGTCTCGCTCGAATTCGATCCACACGCCGATTTCGAAGCCGCAGCACAACTGGCCGTCTCTCTGATCCGGCAAATACTGCAAAAACAAGGTCCGGAAAGCGAACTCTACAACATCAACATTCCCACCGCTGCCGCCACTGCATTCCGACAAGGAATACCGCCAGAGGTGCATTGCGTGCCGATGGGTGTCGAGCGGTACGGCGATCACTACATCAAACGCCAGGACCCGAAGGGACGCAATTACTATTGGTCAACGAATGACCCACCACCCAAACCTACCGATCACGAAACGGATTTGAATGCGCTCGCCGCGGGCCATATCACCCTCACGCCGCTGCAATTCAACATGACCAAACAATCGCAACTCGACCAAATTTCCCAATGGGGCTTAGGCATACCAAGCCAACAGAAAGACGCATGAACCTGGCACCGTCGATACTCCATGGGAAACGGGTTGTTTTCATCGGCAAGCTGGGCGCGCTGACTCGCAAGGAAGCCTCGCAGATTGTTCGCGATCACGGTGGCACGCCTCTTGATCGAATCTCAACGGATGCCGACCTGGTTATTATCGGCGCCGAAGAGCTTCCAGCCGAAGATTTGACCGAGGTGCTTAACGAAGAGATCCGTAACGCTATCCGTCTCGGCAACACGTCGCTCATTCACGAGCATGAACTGTGGCAAAAGCTTGGAGTCGTGGACGAGTCATCATCCATGCAACTCTACACCCCCGCCATGCTCGCGGGCCTACTCAAAACACCCGTTCGTAATATTCGACGCTGGTATCGCATGGGCCTACTTTCCAGCAAAAAAGTAGCGCACCGTCTCCCTTACTTTGATTTCGAACAAGTTCAAAACGCGAGGCAGCTCACCAACTGGATCGCCCGAGGTGCCCGCCCCGCCGACATCAAACGCCAACTCGCTGAGTTCGCGCCATGGGTTGAGAACCACTCGCTCATGCAACTCGACCTCGTCGTCGATGGGCGACGGTTGCTTCTACGACAAGAAGGAAAACTGCTCGGAGCACACGGCCAACTCCATCTGGATTTCGATCAAGATGAGCCTGCCGAGCATTCCGCTGCGACGCTGCCGTTTCAATCTAGCAACCATGCGGAACCCGCCCTGGGCGACGACGAGCCGTCTAGTTATCCCTCTGCCAGCGTGGATCTCCAGCATCTCACCCGAGACGACATGCTCCAGGCCGCCGAAGAACTGGAAGACGCAGGTCGACTGGAGCAATCGATTGGCTGGTATCGGATCATCCTGGCGCGATACGGCATGACTGCTGAGATTTGCTTTCAATTGGCCGAACTGCTCTATCGGTCCGGCGACACCTCTGCAGCCAGAGAACGCTACTACAACGCGATTGAGCTAGACGAGGATTTCCTCGAGGCTCGCGCAAACCTCGGTTGCGTGCTCGCCGAGACAGGCCAAACCGAGCTCGCCATCGCGGCCTTTCAAGGTGCACTATCGCGTGATGATCGCTACCCGGATGTTCACTACCACTTGGCTCGCTGCCTGGACGAAGTAGACCAGAGCGATCAAGCGGCTCGCCATTGGATTCGATTTCTACAATTGTCCCCGCAAAGCCCGTGGGCAGAGGAAGCGCTAGACCGACTAGGACGCGTCTGAGGCTAGCTTAAATCCGACAGGTCCAGCGGAGGCTTTTTGTTGGCGTCGCCATAGAACTTGGTCAAATCAATCCCTTGGCGTTGCTCATCTTCCATGAATTTAACACGCATCTCAAGGCGTTCCAGACGCCGATGCATCTGCGGGATCATCTCTAGCGAAGAATCATGCACTTCTCGCTTGGGCACTGCCGGATACCCAAGATGCCGCTGCATTGCGGCAAAGAGAAACAATGGTTCCTTGCGGCGGTTGGCGAAAGCAATTTTTCCCTCGCGTTCCCCAAACAAAATGGGATACTCGGCTTCTGCATCTTCACCTAGATGACGCTTGCGATAATGCACAAACTCTTCGCTTCGGCCGTAAATCAAATCAGCGATATCTACGATCCCGAGCTGCTTACGCACAATCAAAAGCCACTCTTTCCACTCTGAGCTATATATTGGATCATCGCTCATAGCCTTCAAACCGCGATCATAGTTCAATCGATTGCGGCAGAGGACCTCGAATTGATAGAAAAAGAAACCCTGCCTGTTATCTGAACTCGCCCGATACTCAGCTTCATATCTTAAGACATTAAGCGCGGTTCTAAAGTCAAACTGTCCGGCGTCTTGTTCCGATTGATCGATGACAAACGTTTGGAACGGGGTGAAATAGTGTTGCAGACGGCGCATGGCAGGCGCCATGACACCCAGATGTTTCAATTCGGTTGAAAGAAAACCGATAGCAAGAGGCAACTTAGTAGTTGCGAGAACTTCGAACCGACATTGCTCCAAGAGATCTTGGAGCGTGATGTCTTGTCCTAACCGTTCCGAGAGTATTCGAAAAAGGTACGCCTGTTCGACGAATTCTTCACGAGCAAGCATACCTTAACGCGTAGTAGCAACGCGCACTTGTGGTTAGTGAGCGGCGCTTGGAACGACCCAAACCTTGAGTTCGGTTGTGATTTCGGAGTGCATTTGGATCTTGACTGTGTAAAGTCCGAGTTCCTTGAGCACACCTTCCAGTTTGACTTGATCAGCGGAGATGGTGTAACCGTTGGCCTTGAGAGCAGCAACGATTTCCGAGGCACCAACGCTACCGTACAGGTGACCTTCATCGTTCGCATTGGCTTCGACGTTGATCGACTGCTTGGAAATTTGGTCAGCCAATCCACGCAAGGTAGCGAGACGAGCCTTTTCCAATTCTTGTAGCTTGACGCGGTGCTTTTCGACCATTCGCTTATGGTGATCGGTAGCAACGATCGCTAGACCTTCCGGGAGAAGGAAATTGTTAGCGTATCCTGGCTTTACTTCGACGACATCGCCGGACTTACCAAGATGCTCCACGCTTTGGATGAGCATCAATTGGATGCCTCCGTTTGGGCCCTTTGGCAGACGTGGAAATCGGGGAACTCGCTTCTTTTTGGTAAGTGCCATTTTAAAACTTTGATTCAAAAAAAGTCATCGTGGTATTGATGTGGTCGTCTAATTAGAACGGCATGTCTTCGTTGACGTAGACATCATCGCCGACCTCAGACACGTGCATATCGGCGTTGCTGCCGTTGTGCATGGTCGCTGGTCCATCGTGAGCAGCATCAACAAATCTACCGTTGCCGGTTGCGGCTCGCGGACGAGCTTCGCCGTTCTTACCTTCGTTACGTCCACCGAGCAATTGCATTCGGTCGACGATCACGTACAGTTTGCTTCTCTTTTGGCCATCTTTCTCCCAGGTGTCTTGTTTGAGACGCCCTTCAACGAAGATTGGTGACCCTTTGCTCAAGTACTCGCTAACTACTTCGGCGGTTCTGCCGAAGAAGGTCACGTCGACGAACGAGGTCTCATCGATCCATTCGCCGCTTGCATTTTTACGTCGATCGTTGACAGCGATCGCGTTTTGGCAAACAGCCATCCGGCTGTTTGTGTATCGCAGTTCAATATCTCTAACGAGATTGCCCAGCAAAATTACTCGGTTGTAGCTAGCCATGTTGTACCTCGATCCTTGTCATTACGATTGAGCGTTTGGCTGCGCCGAAAATCCTATTCGTCTTCAGCCTCGATATCCTCTTCATCGTCAGCACCCACGCCGACGCCAACAGCTTGTCGTTCCAAAACAACTTCGAGAGGCACAACCACTTTTTCTTGGGCGTGTGCAACCAAAGCGTCGATGAGTCGTGGATCGATTCGGGTGAACATGAATCGAAGTAGGCTTTCGTTCAGCTGGTAAGCTCGGTTGATTTCCTTGAGCTTTGCTGTGTCCAGCTTGAAGTAGGTGAGCCAGTAAGTCCCCTTTTGGTGGCCTTTGATTTGGTAGGCGAGGCGTTGCTCTGCCCAAAGGCGACTGACGAGGATCTCTCCACCAGCTTCGGTGATCGTATTTTGAACGGCGCCGGCCACACCACCTGGATCGCGTGCGTAATGGTTGCTGTCAAAGAGGAACAAGCACTCGTAAATTCCGGTAACCAACGTATCAACTCCTGGAAACTGATCCAAAAACTGGTGAACGAACCTGGGTGTTAATGTGTAAAATCTGTTATGTACTTTTAGGTTTCGAATCGCGGTTGAATTGATTCATCGCGACATCGATACCGTTGCTGAGCCAACTCACGATCGCTTCTTCGGCCCTATCTAGCCCTTCTTCTGCGATCGATCGTTCCGAAGCCGAAAATTTGCTCAGCACATAATCAGCAGTATCCCAATTATCGGGTGTGGGATCGATACCGATCCTCAACCGAGGCACTTCTTGAGTGCCGAGAGACTGAATAATGTCATTGAGCCCTTTTTGGCCGCCGCTCGAACCTGATTTCCGAATCCTGAGTTTACCAAGCGGCAGACTCAAATCATCGCAAATCACTAAAATATTCTCTATCTCCACTTTATAAAAGCGAGCGAACTGCGAAACGCAACGTCCACTGCAATTCATAAAGGTAAGAGGCCAAATCAGACAAACATCGCGTTGCCCCATCCGCCCCTTTACAAACTGCCCTTCGAATTTTGCTTGCAAACTAGGACTTCCCATCCGCACAAGCAATTTGTTCAGGCAATCAAATCCTATGTTGTGTCGGGTCCGTTCGTATTTGGCCCCGGGGTTCCCAAGTCCAACAATCAAAGCCATTCCCGACTCGACTGCCGAACGAGCAACAGAACCGCTCATTACGCTCCAGCTTCAGCCGGCTTTTCTTTGCGAATCAATTCAGGCTCGGCTTGGACAGCCAACGGATCAACCGCGGACTCACCAGCAGCCACTGCAACCTGAACAATGACGATGGAACCAGGAGTGACTGGTGTCGCGCCTTCTGGCAATTTGAGGTCACTAACGTGGATCGATTGACCGAGTTGCAGGCCGCCGATTTCGCAAACCAAGTACTCAGGAATCGAAGCAGCGGGGCAGTTGATCACGATCTCGTGCGTTGCGAATCGCAATTGTCCTGCTGAGGACAACGCACCAGGAGCTTCGCCATGCAAATGAATTGGAATCGTGACGTCCACGCTTTCAGTCTGCGAAACGCGAGCAAAATCCACGTGAATCACGCGGTCACCCATGCTGCTCCACTGAACCGATCGCAACAACGCGGTGTCCACAACGTCACCTGTCAACGCAACCAGCTTTGTGCCGTGCTTGATCAAGTTATTGACTGTATCGAGCGGCAGCGTCAAGCAAACGTTCTCCTGGCCGTGGCCATAAAGAATCGCCGGAATCAAACCCTTCTCGCGAATTTTGATCATGGCTCTTGAGCCGAGGACATCTCGCTTAGCCACTTTAATCGTTTCAATCATTACTGCTGCGTTCCGCTGCTTCAAATATAAAATATATCGGTGTAGTACGAGCCGAAAAACGGCCCGTCTAATCTTGGGGAA
This sequence comes from uncultured Pirellula sp., assembly GCA_903920425.1. Lineage (GTDB taxonomy): Bacteria > Planctomycetota > Planctomycetia > Pirellulales > Pirellulaceae > JBKCUI01. The sequence continues at coordinate 9,570 of CAIXME010000578.1, forward strand.
GCCCAGCAGTATGACGAATTTGGCTCTGGATGCAAGTGCAAATGTACTTGCCGTTTTGGAGGTGTTGCCTATGCTTTGGTGATGGCTAAAAAATCACCCCAGTTTGACTACATCGAACCCGTTGGCGCCCGCATTTTGGTTCTCAAAGACGAACCGAAACGGGAAACCAAAGGGGGAATCGCACTTCCTGACGCTGCCGAGATCCCGACCATTACAGGTCGTATCGTCACGATTAGCCGTCAAGTTGAGCACGACGAGAACGTTCCGCTTCGACAATACGACAAAATCCTTTTTCATCCAAAAAACGCCATCCCCGTCGATTTTGAGCCCGACAATCAACTGTATGTTGTGCCTGTAGAAGACGTCGTCGCCGTTTTTCGACGCAAGGCCCCCGAAACCGGTAAAGACATCGAATAGCCAAAAAGGCGGCCTTCAGCATGAAATTCTGGACTACTCTTGCTGGCGCCGTCGCTCCGACTCAACGAGCCTTCGCACTGCTTTGCTCGACTATCTTGCTGGCAGCTTCCTTCGCAACTGCGGTAAACCATCCGCTTCGAGCTCAGGAATCTCAAGACACAGACGCATCCGAACCCAGCGCTAACATCCCTCTGAATTCCCTGGTCAAAGCTGTCTTCGAGGAAGACCGGGAACTTCGCACCGTCACCGGCGAACTCGTCGCCCTCGACCCGAAATTTGGCCAACTCATCCTCGACGCCAACGGGCACTTGACCGCGATCGCCCCTTCCGAACTAAAGCGAATCGAGGAACTGCCGGGAAAACTGGTTCCGACCACCGCTAAAGAGCTTGCGAACAAAGTATTGGCAATCATGCCATCCAATTCCAAAAGCATCATCACAGACCACTTCGTCGTCTGCTACAACACGTCCGATGCTTACGCTCGATGGAACGCCAATCTATATGAGCGACTTTACAAAGGTTTTTATCGCTTTTGGAAAGAAAAGGGGGTCGAGCTTTCACCTCCGCGATTCCCATTAGTTGCCCTCGTTTTCGAGTCGAAAGCAGACTACTTGAATTACGCCACACAGGAGTTCCAGGGAGCCGAAAACACTATCGGATACTACCATCAAGCGACAAACCGCCTCGCATCTTTTGACCTAACTGGCATCGAAGACATGCTCCCAGCCGGAGCCTCGGTCGCAAGAGAAGAACTGATCAACCAAATCCTCTCGCGCCCCCAAGCGGAACGAACCGTAGCTACGATCGTCCACGAAGCGTGCCACCAAATTGCTTTCAACAGCGGACTCCAAACGCGACTAGGGGACAACCCCCTTTGGTTTAGCGAAGGACTCGCCACCTTCTTTGAATCCCCAGACCTAAACACCCAGAACGGCTGGGGCGGGATCGGCAAAGTCAACTGGCACAACTTCCAAAACCTGAAGCGATACCTTCCCGTGCGACCTAAAGACTCCTTGGAACAACTGCTCCTAGACGATAATCGCTTACGCAGCGGCGACACCATGACCAACGGCTACGCGGAAGCCTGGGGGCTGACCTACTTTTTGATCAAGAGCAAACCAAAGCAATTTGCTGCTTACATCAAAATTCTCAGAGAACGCATGCCGGGAAACCAGTCCACACCCAAGGAACGGATCGAGATTTTCCAGCGTTGCTTTGGCGACGACCTCGGCAAAACAGACAAGGAGTTCCTACGCTTCTTGCAGAACGTACACTGACCGAATCATCCTCGCGTTGCCGGTAATTTCGGCACAAACACCACGCAAGAAGTGAGAATTTCCTGAGTTTTGGTCTTCCCAACACCCTGAAAATCCGTCAAGATATCGCCCCCCTTAGCTGGGTTTTACTCGATTTCACCTATATTCGATTTTGTCCATTAGATCATGAGCCAGCAAATTCTCCTATCGGTTGAACAGCCATTTCTCAAGGCAAATGTCGACAAATTCGGTATCGGCGACACCGTCGATGTGCACACCAAGATTTTGGAA
>CAIXME010000579.1 GCA_903920425.1 uncultured Pirellula sp.
ACGTAAAGCCAGTCGTCGTTGATCTCAACTTGGACACGGTGAAAACGCTGACCGAATCAGGAACAATGTGTGTGTATGGAGACGCGGCGAGAGCCGACATTCTCAACGTCGCAGGCATCAAGCGTGCCAAGTACCTGCTAGTAACGGTGCCTGACGTTCTCTCGAGGACGGTGATCATACTCACGGCAAAAGAGCTGAATCCTGACCTGAGGGTATTCGTGCGAGCTCGATACATCCAAGAAAGAGCTTGGCTCGAAGAAGTTGGGGCGACCGGAATCGTTACCGAGGAATCCGAAACCGCGGTTGGCCTCGCCGTACTGCTGTTGCGAGAAATGAATGCCAACGAGGATCGCATTCGTGTCGAGATTGGCAAGATTCAAGATGGATTGCATTCGCGAACCGCCGAAGCAATGCTGTCTTGATATTGCCGGTACAATTGCTGATTGCAAGTTTGGAACAAGCTGGGCAGTAGCCTTTGTTCTCTTCTCGATTTTTTACCACAGAGACACAGAGAAACGCTGAGGTCAAGAAAAGAAATTCTTGAAAACTCTGTGTCTTAGTGTCTCTGTGTGAGATCTCGATCACTGAATGGCATCGGACATCTAACTGCGATCAACAGCTCTGTTAGCCGATTCGCTTCATGACTGCGTCGAGCGTTGGCTTGATTGCTGATGCACTCGCCTTTAGTCCTTGTACTTCCTTTGGCCACAAGTCCATTTCGATGCGTTGCAAAGCACCGCTTCGACCGACGATCGTTGGAACGGACAATGCAACGTCTCGAATGCCATAGCATGCGCCGTCTTGTATGGTACTCACTGGCAAAATGCACTGCCTATCCAACGCAATTGCTTCGATCACGTCGCGAATCGCGATTCCCACAGCAAAGCCAGCACCACCCTTCTTGGAGATGACTTCTGCGCCCGAGCCCTTGGTTCGGGTGAAGATCTTTTCAGCTAAGCTGTTGTTCCAGCCAGGATACTTTTCCAATGGTAAAGCGCCTACTGTCGCGGAAGACCAGATCGGAACCATGCTGTCCCCGTGCTCGCCCAAAATGAGGGCACGCGTTTGCGTTGGGGCGGATCCAAGCTGTTCAGCGATGAGAGAACAAAAGCGAATCGTATCCAATTGGGTTCCTAGTCCTAGAACCTGAGTCGCAGGCAGGCCAAGCTTCTTTGCTGCAGCGAACGTCAAAATATCGACAGGGTTGGAAACCACCAACACGATCGCAGAAGACTTCAGGCCCGCTTTTTTCACTTCGTCGAGAATACCGTTGAACAAGTCGGTATTGCGATTGATGAGATCCAATCGTGATTCATCCGGTTTACGACGCAAACCTGCGGTAATGCAGACTACGTCCGAGCTCGGAATATGTTCGTATCCACCAGACGTGATGCGTTGGTCTGCGACGCTTGGCGAGCCGTGCATGATGTCCAACGCATGACCTGCTGCTGCATTGGCATTCAAATCCAGCATCGCAATCTCGCGCACGACACCTCCGCATTGCAATGCAAAGCCCGTACAGGAGCCCACCAAACCACCGCCGCCGATAATGCTAACTTTCATATTCGATAATCCGTATGCTGATTCTGGATGGATGTGGACGATGTTACTGAGCAAGTTGCTTGAGAACTTGTGCAGTGATCAATTTGACCAGTTGTTCTTGATCGATCCCAGCTAGTGGGTCGTTGTTGCCAGCGGTGTTTGCTTTGAGTACTGGCGCAACACCTGCGACCGCTTGTTCGACTTTGGCAGCTACTGCGGAGTTCACGGCTGGCATCGGAGGTGGAGCTGGAAAAGCTCGTCGTTGCACGCCCGACTCTTTCCAAGAATTGCGGAAAATATCGTTCGCGCACACGTCGCAGTTCTTGTACTCTTCGGTATTGCGAGGGTCGGACCATCCCCACTTTTGCTTGAGCGAAAGCAGTTCACGTTCCTCGGTTTCGCTAAAGTACGATACGTTTCCAAGTTGTCGAGCCAACATCAAAATGCGGCAATAGGCATCCAAGATCTCTGTCCACCAATACGCTTGTTCGACGTCGACGCCGTAGCTAACAGTGCCATGGTTCGCCAGAATGATCACGTTGGTTTTGTCGACGTAAGGGAGTACGGTTTCAGCGAATGCTTTTCCGCCCGGTGTTTCGTATCGCGTGATGGGCACATCGCCCAAGAACACTTCTACTTCGGGGAGCACGCATTGAGGGATCGGTTCGCGAGCAACTGCGAATGCGGTAGCATAAGGTGGATGGCAGTGAACCACGCTCTTTACATCGGCTCGTTGCTTGTAAATTTCTAAATGCAATAACGCCTCGCTCGATCGCTTTTTGATCCCGGCAGTTTGCTTGCCCGACATGTCCATCGTGCAGATGTCTTCTACCTTGAGGAACCCTTTGCTGTGCATCGTCGGCGTGCAAAGAACTTCGTTCTCCCCAATGCGAACCGTGATGTTCCCGTCGTTGGCTGCTGCAAACCCTTTGTTATAAAGTCGGCGACCAATCTCTACGATGTCCTGCTTGATCTTGTGTGCGTTCATGATTGATGTTGGTAAAAGTTGGGAAAAGTTCTGTATTGTATTTGGGGGTAAGGTTTAAACTTGGTTCACTTTGTGCGTCACTATCGCGAATCACGAAGTCTTCATTGGTCGAATGTTCAGCTCGTCGATAATGGCCGCGTTGTATGCGTCAACGGGCTTTTGAACTGGCTTGAATGGCTGAGCCGCTTCACCGCCATCACTCACGGCGATGATGGAACCGTGCGATGCTCCGAGATCGTCCCAGACAACCACCAAGTCAGGATCGACGGGTGCTTTACCCAGAAGGCGTTCACCGTAGGCTTCCGCCGTTTTCAGGCTACCACCAATGAAACTGGGGTGTACGCGGCTGAGCGTTACCGTTCCGTTCACTTGATAGAGTTGCATAGGGAAGTTCTCGTTGCGTTGTTTTGATTACGAATGGGACTGCAAATGTTGATGCCAGCGACGTGCTACGTTGCAAACCGAAGGTACATTCCAGGATTTCGCCGACAGTATCAGCAGGTTGACCGGTACCTCGCGCAGCACATCGTTGAGCTCGGACCAGTTCGACAGCACGACGGGGCGAAGCCGATCGTCGCGAGCCGCTTGCCAGCACGCTGCGTGTGGGCTTTCGACCACAGCTAGTCCACCTTGGTGACCTGCTCGCAATCCGTCTGAAATATGACGCATGGTCGAAAGGTCGTCCGGGCTACCTGCCAGCACGTTTGCTTGTTTTGGGCAAAGTTGTTTGGAGATCGCCGCTATCCATGAAGCCGAGCCATCGACGATCAGCCGCTGTGGACGAGTTGGCTTGGCTGATGGCTCCGACGAAGTGCTTTGTTTGCCTGACGAATTGCTGCTGGGCGCAATCGTCGCTGATCCACGAACGATTTGGACACCGTTCTCCTTGCAGTAATCGCGCGCAGCGGGAGTTACCACGGCGTTCTCAGAGATCGCCAGGACTGCGATGCCAGTCAGCTTCTTCTGCAGGAGCTGTACACTGATCACCTTGCTATTGATACGGAGAACCGATTCGTTCGATTGCAATGTCTCGGCCGATGTCGACGGTGCCTCCGAGATTGCAGCTGCAACCGAACCGCCATCGGTCAAAGTGCCAAGCACTCGACGGACGATGTTTTCAATTTCGGCTGCAGTAACGTTCATGGAGGAAGTTCAATAACGAGGTCTAGTTGGGATAATGTGTGGTGTAGCTAAAGCGTTGTGCTATTCGGTTCGATCCAAAAGGCCGAGTACGGCCCATCGGATTGGGCTGTTCTCAACGCCAAAGATTTCCTTTACGGCTCCGCCATCGCTGGTCAGCATCACTCGCTCGCCGGCTCCAGCCCCCAAATGATCGACTGCCAACAGAGGCGGTCCATCATGAGTGACTCCGTCGGACGCCATGGGTTGGCATACCAATAGCTTGAGATTCTCCAAGCTAGGATGTTTCACCGTAGATGTCGCGTTTCCGAGAACGAGTGCTGCCTGCATGTAGCTGTTACCTGTAAATGTCTTGATTCGGTCGGGTTTAGAGTCCTGAAACACCGCCCAAAACGTGCAGATCTTCGATGAGGGAGCATCGTCGTTCGCGAGTGAAGGTCAGCGGGGTCGTAACCCCTTCGCCGGTTGGCCCTGCAATCGAGAACGACAAGTACCCTTCTCCACCAAGGCCCAAAGAAGCCATGCAAGGGCCGTTCTTGACGAACAGCGTAGTATCCATGACTCTGGCCATTTTCGTCATGTTGCGGACGTTGCGAGAGTGGATAATGCTTGTGTGGCGATAGCCATGTTCTGCTTGCTGTGCCAATCGTACCGCTTCGTCAAAATCGCGGCAGCGAACGAAGGGAACGAAGGGCATCATTTGCTCGGTTTGCACGAAAGGATGATCGGCCGTCGTTTCACCGAAGACCAATTCGACGTTGCTCGCGATTGTTTTTCCAGCTGCTGCAGCCAGCTTCACTGCATCTTGGCCGAGCAATTCCTTCTTGGCACCGTAATGTTTGTCAGCTCCCTCGCCCACGGGTTGCAACGCAGCTTGTGTCAGCTTGGCAATTTCGTTTGCGTTCAAGCGAACCGCGCCGGCCCGTTCCATCGCCGACATCATGAGATCGAAAACGCTGCCGACCAC
>CAIXME010000580.1 GCA_903920425.1 uncultured Pirellula sp.
GGGTACGGTGGAGACTGCTTTGGAGGCGGCTCCATGTTATTCTCCTCTTGCCATTGATCGCGTTCGACATCGGTCGCATAGTACATGAGCCATCCCTCCATGTCGTTATCTTGCAAGCAATGCCAGTGCAAGAAATTGCGATGCTCCGCAATCCGCTTTTCATATGCTGGCAAAATATCGCGAACGATCAAGCAATAAAGCTGCCTATCGCTCAGGTGGTCTGTCAACGCCAGAACAATGCGCTGGCTATAGAGCTGATGGATGGTCTGCCACAGGTATGCAGTCACCTCTTCGTCATTGAGCGAATCTGGTCGCGGCAGTTTGAGCTCAGGCTCGAACCATTGGCTGATCGGCAACGTTGGAGCTCGCTCCCATGCCAAGATCGATGCTAAAAAATCATTCTCTTCGGCAAGTGACATATGTCGAATCGAAACGAGGTCGACTGCTTCGTCGAGATATGGCTCGAGTTCATCGCGAAGCTGAGCGTTGCGCAGCAGCAGCTCGACTTCACTTTCCATTGGCATTGGCAATTGCGACATGACCGCCTTAACTGGGGTGAGAATCATGAATTTCAGTTACGAATTCAATGTATCCAGACCGACTTGCGTAATGAAGAATCAACTTGAACGAAATCGCAAATGTCAAAGATAAATTCCAGCAGAAAAGGTCAAAAGCGTTAGAACCCCTACGATTTAACACACAATCGCAAGCTTGCCTGCACAATCGCTACAACCTACGCTCTGGTCCGCCGTTTGCGTTAATTGCAAATGCCGCGTTGATCTCCTAAGATACGCTCGGAATCGATTTGTTGGAGAGCACGAAACAATCTTAGAAATGATGAGCGAATGAGCGAGACGGTGACGATCGAGGGGGTCACGCTAACCCTCGGCAATCCTGTAACGAACACGGCAAAATGGATTGGCCAGGTCGAGCCGCTGCGCCAGTTAGCAGCATGCTGGCTCACCGTCGATGATGCGGACTTGCCACTGACCCCACGGCTGATTGGGGTACCAGGTGTCGGAAAAACGGCTCTCGCGATGGCCGCCACGGCCGCGAGGCAACAGGAACTGTTTATCTACCAGTGCACCGCCGATACCCGACCAGAAGACTTGTTGGTCACCCCCGTCCTCTCTAGCAACGGGAAAATCGCGTACCACGCTTCGCCGTTAGTCACTGCGATGATCCGTGGCGCGGTGTGTATTCTCGACGAAGGGAATCGCATGAACGAGAAATCGTGGGCTTCGTTGGCTCCACTGCTCGATCAGCGCCGGTATGTCGAATCGATCGTTGCGGGCATCACCATTCCCGCTCACCGGGAGTTTCGCTGCGCAGTGACCATGAATCAAGATGATTCCACATACGAAATCCCTGACTACATCCTCAGCCGTTTGCAGCCATCTCTCCAAGTCGGCTTTCCCAACCGGAAAGACGAACTGGAGATCCTGCGCTACCATCTGCCGTTCGCGGAATCCGAAGTTCTCGCCATGACGGTCGACTTCCTGCAGCATGCCCATTCGCTGAAACTCGATTTCTCAGCCCGCGATGGCATCAATGTTCTTCGCTACGCACTGAAGCGGCTCTCGCAAACATCGGACCACCCTGTTGCAAAGGACCACGCCTGGCGAGAAGCGCTCCAGGCCTGCCTCGGTGATGAAGCGCTCGATCTGTCTGCAGCCGCCAAGCGAAAACAAAAAGCCGTTGGCGGCAACACGCTCCCAATGGGACTCGGTGATTTCTTTTTTGATCCCGATGATCCCTTGCACCCAGACGATAGCTGAGATCTACATCAGCTTTTGCAAAACGCTCTCCAATGAAAAAGGTCGGAACTTGACCGCTTTGCCTTCGATGTCATCGTGGATCAATGCGACATACCTATCCAATCGATTCGCAGCATTCGAATCGATTAACTGATTCGAGTCGGTGGCGCTCATTTGCATCAGTATTCGCAACTCGATGTCACGCATCGATTGACGAGAAACCCAACGCGACAACGTACCCGCCGAATCGGCCCAAATCCAAACATGCATCCCGAGCGATGGACCATCTCGCAATATATTTGCTAGTACTGCGTCAGGCTTGACTCCACCACCGCTATCGTCACCAAACGAAAACTCCTCGCTCCGCCTCAATTCTCGAAAGCGAGCGATGTTGACGATCGCGACCAACATCGTTGGGTAATGCTGATTCGGATTGGCATTGCGACGCTCGAATTCTTGATGCAGCCTTTCCATGGTCGATTCGATCTCGCGCACATCGGAGATCGATACGGGAATCTTCGCTTGAGGCAATCGCGATAGCAATCCACGCATGGATTCATCCTCTGACCTGGATCCGTCCAATACCATCACCGAGGCAACATCCGATTCCGTGGATTGCGTTGATGCAAAACCCAACCCAGCGATAGTCCCGGCCAACAAACTCGCAGCGCTGGATTCATCCTGCCCAACGACCATCACGTTGCGCCCGGCACTTCGGCTCAACGGCTTGCAAACAGGAGGATCGATCGACACACTGTCGCCCAATATCATTGGCACAGAGCCCGCGTCCATTCGCATACCTGACACGGCCAATGCAATGCTGGATTCGTCCCAGACCGCTGGCTTATGGCCCTCGAACACAATCTGGCGTCCCAGTGCGTTCGTGGTTGGTGAATGCGGAACGGGCCAATGCGACAACTGTCCTAAACGTTCTACTTGATCGTTCTTCTCGATATAGGCAACCTGAAAGCCTTGGTTGCTTTCAATTCGGCCGCCGGTCTCATTGTAGATGGCTTGACCTGAGTGCCTCAGTCGCTCTGCGGCCGTGTTGTCTTCGCTCAAAATGAGCATGGCGTCGGAGCTATCGCATTGCAATGCAATACGCACCGCCATCTGA
>CAIXME010000581.1 GCA_903920425.1 uncultured Pirellula sp.
CTGACCAATGTCAACCTCGACATGTTGCGATCGGCTCACGAAACGTTCTGCAAAGAGCCAGACGTCGCGGAAGATCAAGTCGTTACGCTCGCCGAGATAACGATGAGGAATCTCAAGGCCAATGGCGACATCAATCTGCAAGATTTCTTGGCCCGTGTCGACTGTCTCGCCGCATGCGGTATGACCGTTCTCATTTCAGATTATTTTGAATACTATCGGCTGGCTGCGTATCTATCCCAATACACCAAGAAGAAAATTGGGATCACGATGGGGGCTGGCAGTCTCTGCGAGTTGTTTGATGACAAGTACTATCTGGAACTCGACGGAGGAATTCTGGAGTCGTTCGGGCGCTTGTTTAAGAACGACTTGAAGCTGTTCATCTATCCGTTGCTTGACAAGCAATCCGGAAACTTGATCACGGTCGACAATCTCGAGGTCGCGCCGGAACTCCGAAAGCTCTACCAGTATCTTGTCGAGAAACGGTGTATCGAACAGCTGCAGAACTTCAACCCGAGAAATTTAGAGACGTTCTCCCGCGAAGTGTTGCGACAGATTCAATCTGGCGATGCAGGCTGGAAGGAACACGTTCCTGAAGAGGTTGCAGAGGTAATTCAAAGGCGAGCGTTCTTTGGTTGCAAGCGATTGCCTGCCAGCGCGTCGACCGCTTCACCGTCGAATTCAGCCATAGCACCCTCGACGCCGGCCAACACAGGCGCATACCCAGCGAGCAGCTTTGTGCCGTCCAGCTACTGATTTGGCGGCTGGCGCGCGGCAAAGTTTGGTGTTTGCGACGTTTTTTCAATTAGAAACGGCTTGAGATTCGCGTCCTTGCGCAATCTTAACCGTTTCTTAACAATCGTCACCTGGAGAATTAATGGGATTCTGGAACAATTCGGGCTCGAATTTAGATCCTTTCTCCGGAGTATTCCAAGATGACGTTCCAGGTCTTTCGTTGGGTTGGCAAGGTTGCCTTGCTTGCAACAGTTGTTTTTGCTGTTCCTGCTGCTTCTGTTCATGCGCAGGTCAAGGTTGATCCCAATCTCAAGAGCTACAAGCCTGTTGCAGGTCTCTCGGGCCAATTGAAATCGGTCGGCTCGGATTCGATGAATAGCCTGATGCTGCTTTGGACTGAGAAGTTCAAGGAGTATTACAAGGGTGTTCGCACGGAGGTGGAAGGTCAAGGGTCGTCGAAAGCGATGCCTGCTTTGATCGAAGGGGCGGCAAGTTTTGGCCCAATGAGCCGAGATGCCAAGAGCAATGAAATTGCGGACTTCCAAAAGAAATACGGCTACAAGCCGGTGCTTTTGCCAACATCGATCGACTTGTTGGCCGTTTACGTGCACAAGGATAATCCGCTGCAGAATGCCAGTCTCGAGCAACTCGATTCCATTTTCTCAAGTACCCGGAAACTGGGTGGCGAGGCGGTAGAAAAGTGGGGGCAAGTTGGTTTGACGGGCGACTTTGCCAACGAGCCGATCGCTCTGTTCGGCCGAAATGCTGCTTCCGGGACATACGGATTTTTCAAGGAAAAGGCGCTAGGAAACGGCGATTTCCGTAATCAAGTGAACGAGCAACCCGGTAGCACGGCTGTTATCCAATCGGTTGGCGAAAACCGATTTGCCATGGGATACAGTGGTATCGGCTATAAGACCCCGGCTGTGAAGGCGATCTCATTGTCGGCCAAGAAAGGCGAAGCAGCTATCGAGCCAACCGAAGAAAATGCTTACAATGGAAAGTACCCGTTAAGCCGGTATTTGTTCCTCGCGGTCAATTACAAGCCAACGAGTAAGCTTGAGCCGCTTCGCAAGGAGTTCATCAAGTTTGTGTTTAGCAAGGAAGGTCAAGAATTGGCCGCCAAGGACGGATATTTTCCTGTTGACGCCAAGACTGCAAACAAGGCACTTCAAATGGTTGGCATCGAGCCTTAATCCATTTTCTGCTGGTTCTGCAAAATGTGCATCGGCTCTTCCTCCTGCGAAATTTCCTTGTGAATCAAAACGAAAGCCAAACTACTCGCTACCGCCGCGATCGTAATTCTTCGTGGTGGGTTAGGGTGTCGGATCGTGTCGCAAAGCAAGTGATTTCGATTGGGGGCATTGGCACGATTCTCGTCGTGTTGTTGGTGGTCTTGGTGTTGCTCGGAAACGTTTTGCCGATGTTCCGAGCAAACACAATTGAACCCCTCTCTTCGGTCACCTTCCTTCTCGAGGGTGGCAGCGCCCAAGATGATGCTCCGGTCGCGATCGGTGCCGATGAATATGCGGAAATACTCTGGGTTCTCCATCGGTCCGGTGTTGTCAGTCTGCACTCAATCGAAACTGGGAAGCAGATTAGCGTTCAAGCACCCCCGGCGAACAGCACGGACGAAAAAGGTACCGCGGCTTCCAAGGTGACTTGTGCGTTCGTTGCCGAGAACGATGCCAGCTTGTTCGTGGGATACGAGAGTGGCGAGGTTCGCGCCATCACGATCGCGATCGATGTCAGTTTCGTGAAGACTGCCGAGCTTGAGGAGGACAAGCGAAATGCCCTTCAGTCGGGAGTCTTGCTGAGCGATGGCGTCATTTATCGATCGATGCCAAGCGGCGTGGTTCGCAAGCAGTCGGTTTCTGGAATCACGTTCCACCCAACCTCCAAAATTTCCGACAAGCCGATCACAGTCGTGGACTGGAAAACACCGCAGACGACGTCTAGCTTCGATAATTCCCAAACTTGGACATGGGGCGCATCCGACGGGCAAAAGGTGGTGCTGGGGGTTGTCGATAACAAGGTCAATAGTTTCTCTGGTGAAATCAGCCAAGAGACCAAGATGTGGACTTCGCCGGCCTTTCCCGACAGCAGCAAGCAGCGATTCATCGCGCTGATGGCAGGAGCACGATCCGAGCATATCGAAAGTCTCGACAGCAGCGGTCGTGTGGTCCAATGGACCCCGGAGGGTAATGAGAACCTTGCCGAGACTTTGTCCCATATGTCGTTGGCTGGCTCCGAAAGCACTGCGAAGATCGGCTGTGCATTGCTTGGGCGATCGACAATGATGATTGGTAGTGAATCAGGCCATATCGAGAGTGTGTCCTTGACCTCCATGCCTGGCGGACAAGAGTTGCGATCAATCCATCGCTTCGCAGGTGGCATGGGAGCGGTAACTCATTTGGCTGCCTCTCCTGAAGGGCGTCTCGTTGTTGGTCGGTTTGATACGGGCAAAAACGCCATTTACTATGTTCCAACAAATCGCAAGCTTCTCGAATGGTCGAGTGCCGCAGAACCAAATGTGGATGCCTCGTTGTTTTTCTCAGCGAACGCGGCCTGCGTCGGTTGCGTCCGCGGCGACAAGGTTGATCTTTGGCGAATCCAGATTCCTTACCCTGAAGCTTCGATTGGGTCTTTCTTTGGGAAAGTCTGGTACGAAGGATATCCTGAGCCGCAGCATGTGTGGCAAAGCAGTACTGGTACTGTCGAGGGGGAATACAAGTTTGGGTTCATGCCTCTGATTTTTGGTACGCTCAAAGCCACGTTTTACTCGATGCTAATCGGAGCACCGATCGCTTTGATGGCGGCGATCTTTGGTAGCGAATTCATGGATAGCCGATGGAGGGCCCGCGTTAAACCCTTCATTGAGCTCATGGCGAGCGTGCCGAGCGTTGTTCTCGGATTTGTAGGAGCGTTGGTCCTGGCGCCGATCCTTCGCGATAACTTGATGTTCGTTTTGGTTTCGGTTGTCACCGTGTTGTTTTTGTTTATCTTTGCAGCCCACCTTTGGCTGACGATCCCGGGCCCGTTAGCGATTCGGCTCAGCAGGCTGCGATTGCCGATTTTGTTCATTTTGATTCCGACCGGAATCCTGATTGCGAATGTCATTGCCGGTACGATTGAGTCCGTCTTGTTCGGCGGCAACCTCGTTCAATGGCTTTCGAATACGGACGGTTCTGGATGGGCCGGGTGGTTTTGTTTGTGGCTATTGCCTTCTTCGCTGTTCGTTGCATGGATGGTGAATGGGCCTATCAGTCCATTCATTCAATCCTACGCCAGACGCACAACGTCCTTCCGGTTCTCGTTGATCAACCTGGGGATATTGGGTGTTTCGTCGTTGGCAGTGCTGATCATTTCCGCGTTCGTGGCTTGGGTGCTTTCCGTTGGAGGCTTGGACCCCAGGGGGACCGTTTTAGGTCCTTATCAAGAGCGGAACGCGTTGCTGGTAGGTGCAATTCTTGGCTTTGCGATTATCCCGTTGATCTACACGATATCCGAAGACGCATTGCAATCGGTGCCAAAGCATTTGCGAAGCGCGAGTTTGGGTTGCGGTGCAACCACTTGGCAAACGACGATGCGCGTTGTTGTTCCCACTGCCATGAGTGGATTGTTTAGCGCATTGATGATCGGCTTCGGACGTGCGGTGGGTGAGACGATGGTGGTGTTGATGGCAGCTGGAAATACTCCTGTGATGGATATCAATCCCATGAATGGCTATCGTACGCTATCGGCGACGCTGGCCACCGAACTACCGGAAGCGGCACGCGGTTCCACGCATTACCATACACTCTTTCTCGCGGCGTTCTTGCTCTTCTGTTTTACCATGGTCGCCAATACGGTTGCAGAAATTGTTCGCATTCGCTTTCGAAAGCGAGCGTACCAGTTATGAAGAACCAATCGAGAGCAACAGCAACTGGTCAAACGCTTATATCCCAGGGTGAGCCAATGGTTTGGCTTACCGGTGGTATGTTTGCAGTCGCTTGTACGATGATTTTTGCCCTCCTCAGTTTTATTCTGTTTCAGGGGCTGGCGACGCATTGGCAAAGACCGTATTTGGTATATGCGTTGAATTCGAATGACATCATCGGCGGGGAGTTGCATAACGATCAGCCCTATACGTTAAACCGTCAATCTCTTTCGAGCTTGGATAAAAAGAGCCTCGTCGGCGCAGAGAAGCTGCTGGGAGATCGCGAGCAGACGATCAGCTCACAGCTCTATTTGCGAACAGGAAATTACGATGTCGGCAATCGTCACTTCGCGTTCGTACCGCAAGTGACATTGAGTTCACCAACGGGCAATGCCCCGAAGGATATCTGGCTACTGGAACGACGAGAATGGGGCGTGCTATTCGGATTCCCGAGCAAGATCGCGGCGACCTATTCTCCGAGCTCAGATCCGGGCTATCGTTCCTTGCAAAAGTTAGTGGATGAGCTGGAACTGCTAGGGGCTACTCCCTCCGGTGAACGCGAGACAACGATAGCATCCTTGCCATTTTGGGAAGAGTTCAAAACGCTCGTTCAAAAGAAGTTGGACGACAAGGCAGCGGAACTAACCAAAGCGAACTCCTTGGTAGATTTCGCGACCGGCGATCGCGATAAGATTTTTGATGCAACCAACTCGGCGATGTCTTTCGCTAGTCGAGTCGTGTCGCAATTGGAACGGAACAAAAACAAGTTAGGCAGGACAGATCGTGCTCTATCCGATTGCCGGTTGACGGTGCGAAAAGCGGAACTACGGGACAAGACCGACCTGCAGCAGATTGCAGAAGAAGCGATCCAGTTGGCAACAGGACGCGGCACGTTTGTAGCTCAATCTCGGGAAACGATGGATTCGATCGCCAAGTGGGAGTCCCTTTTCCAAGGCGACGCAAAATCAATTGAGTTTCTGGGCATTCTAAAAAAGGGAGAGTCCGCTCGATTGGCTGAGTTACTCGTGCCAATACAAGAAGCTGAAGAGCTACTTCGCAAGCGAATCGAGGCCCTGCCTGGTGCGTCGAAGCGGTCGATTGAATCGGCATTATCTGTCACGAATGTGGCGACTCAGGAGCAGGTTCTTGTCAACACCGAGTTGGCTAGACTGGAAGAACAAAGCAAGTCGATAGTTTTGTCCATGAAGCTGCCGATCGCGGAGCGGATTGGTGAACTAGAGTTGCCAGCCACTGCACCCGCAGCCGAAGTGGATTCGCAGGTGCTGAAGCTGATGAACGTTGGCGATACCCAAAACGCGAAGATGGTATCGAAATCACAACTAAGCGACAGCCATTCGATTATCCATTATGCAATCGGCGATGATGCCAACGAGTTCGCAGTATTGATTCAAGATAGTGAATCGGGCAAATTGATCGTCAATCAACTTGCCAGCAAAGATGTGTTCGTTTCTGACATCGTCCGGGTCGCGCGGCCGAATCAGCTTGGTTTCTTTGGCAAGCTCGCTTTGTATGCAGCTCGATGGTTTGAATTTCTATTTGGGCAACCGCGTGAGGCAGGAATCGAAGGTGGATTCTTTCCCGCGTTATGGGGCACCATAGTCATGACCGTCATCATGTCGGTTGCCGTGATGCCGTTTGGTGTCATCGCGGCACTCTACATGCGTGAGTATGCCAAGAGTGGTTGGGTTCTGAGTTTGATTCGGATCAGCATCAACAACCTGGCTGGTGTTCCCAGCATTGTTTACGGGGTCTTCGGGTTGGCGTTTTTTTGCTACACAATTGGCGGCTACATCGATGGCGGGCCAGTCAAAGCCGGCTTCGAGCCGTGGCCATCGGGGACTTGGTTTGTTGCCTTGGCGGTCACGGTCGCTTGCGGCACAGTCGCATTTTTCCTAGCTGCGATGGGATCTGGATCTCCAGCTTCGATGTCCGTCATGAGAAAGCGGATTGCCAGTTTTAGTGGATTGTTTTGGTTGGTATCGCTTCTTTGTATCATCGCTTTGTTTGCGAAGTCTCCATTCTTTAATGGACTCTTTGAAGCGAACTTGCCCAATCCAACGTATGGCAAAGGGTGTTTGCTATGGGCTTCCTGCACGCTGGCAATCTTGACGTTGCCCGTGGTGATCGTTGCGACCGAGGAAGCGCTCGCAGCGGTGCCGAACTCGCTTCGTGAAGGATCGTATGCCTGCGGGGCTGGTAAGTGGCAAACGCTGCAACGGATCGTATTGCCCTACGCACGGCCGGGCATCATAACCGGGTTCATTTTGGCCATGGCGCGTGGGGCTGGCGAAGTCGCACCGATGATGCTCGTTGGCGCGATTCCTTTAGCAACCGAGCTACCGTTGGATTTGGAGTTTCCGTTCTTTCACGGCTCCCGATCCTTTATGCACCTCGGCTTTCAAATATACTCATTGGGCTTCCAAAGCCAAAATAGCGAAGCGGCCAAGCCCATGGTTTTCACGGCAACTCTTCTCCTGCTGACGATCGTAACACTCCTCAATGTGACTGCGATCTGGCTCAGGGCTCGGTTGCGAAAACGATTCCAAGGTAGCCAGTTCTAGACCTGCAACGATCGAATTTATGGACAGACTTAAAGCCATCGCAGACGGTCAACGTATCGAATCCGTCATCCACGATGAAGTATTACAGGACGATCCCGTCCTCAAGATCGTAGGATTCAATTTGTTCTACGGGCGTAAGCAAGCGCTGCACAATATCTGCATGCCCATTGCGAAAGGCAAAGTAACGGCACTCATCGGGCCCAGCGGTTGCGGAAAGTCCACCTTGCTCCGCAGCGTCAATCGCATGAATGATCTTATTGATTCGGTGCGTATCGAAGGGGACATGCTGCTCGGTGGTGATTCTATTTTTGCTCCCGGCGTCGATGTGATCCAGTTGCGAAAAAGGATGGGGATGGTTTTCCAAAAGCCGAACCCGTTTCCGATGTCGATATTTGAGAACGTGATTTATCCTCTTCGCATCGATGGCGAACGCAATAAGAAACGGCTCATGCAAGTTTGCGAGACGTCACTGCGCGGCGCTGCTTTGTGGGAAGAAGTCAAAGACCGACTGCACGAAAGTGGACTTGGGCTTTCGGGTGGTCAACAGCAGCGACTATGCATCGCGCGAGCCATCGCCAGCGATCCCGAAGTGCTACTGTTGGATGAGCCTTGCTCGGCCCTAGACCCGCTCGCGACGGGCAAGATCGAAGACTTGATCGAACGACTCAAAGGCGATTATTCGATTTTGATCGTGACCCACAACATGCAACAGGCTTCGCGTATCAGTGACTACACCGCTTTCATGTATCTAGGGCGGTTGGTCGAGTTGGGGCTGACGTCCAAGATCTTTACCAAGCCCAAAATGAAAGAAACAGAAGACTACATCACGGGCCGTTTTGGTTGATTGGCTCGAGGTTGGTCCGCGTGCGCAATCCCTTCCAAATGCGTGTTGCATTGCATGTGTCGCCTCATCTTTACCCACAAGTTTTTGGTTTTGCTCCCCTCTCCCCGAAGCGGCCGAAGCGAGGCGAGGGGGAGAAAAATGCAGAAGTTTCGTGATCGCGGCAGGGAATTGGAATGCTCGCCACGTCTGACTTGTGGGTAATGATGTGCATGTGTCGCCCATGCTGTCTCGCCTATTCTATAATGTCGTTCCTCGCTGCGGTTCGATCACAACGCCCCGTTTTTCAAGCTAGCAAAGCCGGGCTTTTCAAGCTCGGTGTGAGCGCGAGATACGGACTGGGGTTCGTCGATAGCGTGTATCACCAGTGCGTTGGAGGTGCACAGCGAGTTCCTTGTTTGTCGAAGGCACGATGAGCTTGATTTTGATCGCTATTTCGGTGTAGACATTTCAAAATGGCTAAAATACTGATCAGCAATTCGTTCCCAACGCAACCCATCGTACGCCAGTTGCCCAGCCAACATGGTGGCTGGCACCGCCATGATTTCGCCATGAGCCCATTTTCTGGGCGCGTGTCACCTCTACAGGACGATCCCACACCATACGACGCATGGGTTGTTTACGATGATTTGTTGGTTCCTGAAACGCGACGTTGCGCGAGGAATCGGACCTTGCTGATTACGGGTGAGCCCCCTAGCGTGCGAAAATACCGGCCTCCCTTTGGTAAGCAGTTTGGAAATGTTCGATCGTCGCACCCGACAATGAGCGGTGCCAAAGCGGAGATCACGCACGAAGCACAACCTTGGCATTACGGCATGGTTCCGTGTAACGCTCACCACGAAACGTTGACCTACGACGCCTTGAATGCGATGCATTGCCCGTCGAAAACGAAGCTACTGAGTGTGATATCGAGCAACAAAGTAGTGACTGAGGATCATCGTCAGCGACTGCGTTTTGTGGATTGCCTTAAGACAGCGTTTGGAGACCAGGTTGACGTGTTCGGCCGAGGTATCCGCGACATTCCAGACAAAGCGGATGCCATTTGGAACTACAAGTACCATATTGTTTTGGAGAATGATCACTCGCCGTTTTACATGTCGGAAAAATTGCCCGACGGTTTCTTGGGATGGAGCTTTCCGTTCTACTCGGGAGGGCCTTTTGCAGATGGGATATTCGCCCCGGGTTCCTTCGCACGAATCGACATGTACCGCCCGGATGATTCTATTGCAATCATTCGTTCCGTAATCCAAGAGAACGCTTTTGAGCAGCGGATGGAACTGATCTCCCAATCGCGAAAAGTGGTGTTGGACGAAATCAATTTGTTCGCTGTCATCAGTAGAACAGTCGATGGATGGCTCGCCGAACAAAACACCAAGCCGCAGCCTCCAAAACAATCCCCCATCACGCTATGGCCTAAAAAGCGATCCATTCGATTGACGTTTCATCGCATGCTGCGTGCGGTCGCTGCCGTTTCCTAATGTTTCCGGTATTCTGGAGTTATGGCAGTGGTTCTCTGCATTTTTACGACGTACGACGTTACCGAATCAAGCCATGAATAGTCCGCTAGTGAGTGTTGTCGTTCCTGTTTACAACGCAGGCCGCTACTTGCGATCCGCTCTTGGCAGCATCATCGATCAGACGTACTCCGACTGGGAGATGATCTGCATCGACGACGGCAGTAACGATTCGAGTTCGGAGGTGCTCGACGAGTTTGCGCGTCAGTACCCTCGCATCCAAGTTGTCCACCAAGCAAATGCTGGGATAGTTGCTGCCTTGAACCGAGGTTGCAGTCTGGCACGGGGGACGTTTATCTGCCGAATGGATGCCGATGATATCGCCATGCAGGATCGGATCGCGTTGCAGGTAGCGTACATGCACGAACACCCCAACTGCGTTGCCACGGGTGGCGCCATTTTGTCGATGGATGCGGACGCGATGCCACTAGGAATACAGAGATTACCCCGCGAGCATGATCAGATTGTCTCCAATTTACTGAATCGACATACAGGGCTTTTTCATCCGACAAGCATGATTCGCAGATCTGCATTTGAAGCCGTTGGGGGGTATCGACCAGAGTACCAATGGATCGAAGATCATGACCTTTGGTTGCGCCTAAGTCGGCTTGGAGCGTTGAACAATTCGGACAAGGTCGTACTCTGCTATCGGCAACATGCGTCAAGTGTGTGTTGGAAGCGTTCGGAAACGCAACGGGAACTCATGAACCGTTTGCTGGCCGAAGCGTTTTCGGAGCGGGGCATTGCAGAACCGACCGAGAAGTCCCAGGCGCATTCCGCTAGGACCAAAGCGAATCCTGGGAAATGGGCGCGAATGGCAGCTCGTGGAGGGTACCCAAAAACGGCATGGAAACATCTTGTGGAGCTGTGGCGCGAATCAGGTCCATCGATCTATTCCGTGCGCATGACGGCTGAGGTGCTGTTCCGATTGCCACTCGCGACCGCTAAAGCAGGATGGTCGAACGAGCGAGTGCACGTTCCAAACGTATCCAAGTGGGAAATCGGTTGAAGGTGATGCGATGGAACTTTCACAAGTTCCGCTACGTTTATACGACGTTTCCTCTTCGCTTCCTCTTCGCTTCCTCTTCGTAGCGGAAGATGTGAATCTTCCGTTGGCGGAGCCTAGACGCCGAGCGATTCATTTGACGCTAACAAGCTATTGCACCTAGCGATTCACCGGAACTTTCACAAGTTCCGCTACGTTTACGATACGATTTCTCGTCGTTTCCGCTACGTATCCTCTTCGTAGCGGAAGATGTGAATCTTCCGTTGGCGGAGCTTAAACGCCGAGCGATTCATTTGACGCTAACAGGCCATTGCACCTAGCGATTCACCGGAACTTTCACAAGTTCCGCTACGTTTACGATACGATTTCTCGTCGTTTCCGCTACCTTTCCTCGTCGCTTCCTCTCGTAGCGGAAGATGTGAATCTTCCGTTGGCGGAGCTTAAACGCCTAGCGATTCATTTGACGCTAACA
>CAIXME010000582.1 GCA_903920425.1 uncultured Pirellula sp.
GCCATTAAAACGCGTTGCTTCTTAACGAGCGTGTACCCCTTGCCCAGCAATACGCTGTTCATCACATCCATTGCCTCGGCAACGGTGTAACGACGAAATGGATCTACGTAAGTAAATGTGCCCGCGGGGAAATTGTCCGATTGCAGACTGAGCTCTGCCTCTTTTGCTAACCACTTGAGGACTTCGCCCCAAGGGGCTCCCGTGAAATTGATCAGCAACCCATCCGATGGACCTGTAACTGCAATCTGGCCTAGGCTATTTGCATCCGATGGAGAAGCGGCACCGACGGACATCGCAGCAGGTGCCGATGTTTCCGGGGCCTGTTCTGCCGACCCCTGGACTCCGATCATGGACTTCCAAGCAGTTCGTTGCGTGTCATCTAGCACCGCATCGATTCTCTTGTCCAGTTCCACCATTGCCTTGCTCGCGCCCATTTCACGAACAAGCACTGTTTTGCCCTCCAAGATGTTCTTGATCTTGGCCACTTGCTCTTCATTCACCCCCAGACGACCAGCCGTTTCTGGCTCGGCAATCGCGGAGGCTCCCACCAGCTGCAATCGCCACATTTCAGCCTTCGTCGCTTGGCTTTCCGTCAGGAGGGCTAACCCCTGTCGCTCGATCATACGCAAATTCTCTTGCATCTTCAGTTTGCGCTCTTGCGATGGCAACTCGCGCAATTGTGCTGCGACATTCAGAGACTGAGCCTCATGGGCTTTGATGAGCGCGTTCAGCTTATCGACTTGGTCTTGATTGAGTCCCAACTCGGATGCGCGCGTCGATTCCGTAACAATCGCCAAAACACCGACTAGGTCAGGACTTCCAGTAGCCAATAGCTGAGGTGCCCCGGAAAAGACCAAAGACAGGATGATAGAAGCGCGGATTCGATTTCGAGTGAGCATAAAAGAGCAGTCGGTTAGGTCGCTGGGGCGAATTCTAGTACTTTTGCCATTAAATTGACTCTAGTTGATGGTCAATCAATGACTAGGGTTCACCCCCAAGGAGGTGTCAATTAGTTCGGTTCAACCCTAGATTTCTTGGTTTTTGGTTGGTTTGTAGCGATGCTGCCCCCCAACCTGTCTCACTCTAAACCCGCCATCACAAAAAAGGTTCCGCTCACCGAAGGGGTGTGCCACGCTGTCAATCTGGCTGAATGCAGCATTTCTGCTAATCTGGCTCCCATTCCAAACTTGATGACTACCCAAAAACCAAACATGCAAACGAATCAGTCTTTTGAAGCGGGGGATAACGCGGGGGACGCCAACATTTGTCCGAAATGGGCTAAATGGTTCGTTTTGGCCGGTGTTTTGCTGCATTGTCTGGGAGTCCTCGCCGAACCACTGCGGTTTTTCTCGCGCAGCGAAGTCGATACGGCACCGGAATTTTCTTTGTTGCGAGAAACGCTAAAGCCTTACTCTCAATGGCTTTACCTAGACCACGGCTATTTCTTTTTCGCGCCGAACCCTGGCCCGTCCCACCTGGTACAGGTCCAAACTTCACGCAACATTGCCGCCCCCGAGGAGAAATCGCGGGACTCGACACCGCCGGATCCAAAAGACACGTTCGTATTCCCAGACAGAAAGCGAAACTGGCCCCGACTTCGGTATCACCGGTATTTCATGCTGTCAGAGTTTTACAACTCCCGTTTTGCCCCAAAGCACATTACGGAAGAACTGAGAAAAGACGAATCGTTCGTGGCGCAATGGACATTCGACCGGGCTCTCTACGATCAAATCCAAAATTCGATCATCCAAAGTCTGTCATTCAAGACTGGTTCGCCGAATATCGAGTTGCGGCGGATCGAGCGATTGCTGCCGGATCGACAACAGATTCTCGGAGACCGCTGGCCATTGGATGACCCGCGATTGACTGAGACACTCCCGGAATCCATGCCGTCTCCAGCGAGCAAAGCATCCCC
>CAIXME010000583.1 GCA_903920425.1 uncultured Pirellula sp.
CCAGACTCGGTCCATCGGGTTTGATTCCGGTGAATAAGCTGGGAGTCAATGAACTCAGACTCGATGTCGTCACTCCATTCGATGGGGCCGAACATCCTCTGCCGCGAGCAGGTTTTCTAGGCAAAAGGGGCATCTGCTCTGAAGTGCAATGTTCCATTTGTGGTTGTCCAAAGAGCGTCCAGTTGCGTGAACGGCTTTAGGTCAAAAATGCCTGCGAAATAGGCGACGAAGTAGCTTTCTACTCTTTCCGCATTAGAAGATTGGCTTCCGCAAACGCTTTGCCCATCTTTGCAAAGGTCTTTGCGCAACCGAGGTAGTGGTACCCAGCATTGGATGCCCCACGCTGCCAGAGTTTTGCGTCCTCAGGCGAAATAAGATCCGCTTCATACTTCTTGAGGTATTCGCTTTTTTGTTGTTCCGTCATGTCGCCGTCGGCGTTCGGATAATCCTTGTGCTTCGAATTGAGAAAGTGCTGCATCTGGTTGATCTTCGCTCGCTTCGCGTCAATGTCCCCAAGTTCTTCGGACCAGAATGGAGCGGTTTCGACAGCGATAACATTGCCCTGGAATTCTGCCAGTTTTGTGGGGGCGGCCATCGCCTTTCGAAAGGCCAACATTCCCGCTGATTCATCCTTGAGCCCCCCAACTCCCATGACCCCGATCACGAAAGGTAGCTTTGGTGCATCAAGATCTTTGCGGACGTCGCGAATGAAATGCGCGAGCAACTCCGCGTAGAGGTCGAAGCGGTCGGGTTCGCCATGCTTGGGATACACATGGCCATCCACCATATCATTGAACCCTTGAAGCCAAACGAAACCGGCGAGCTCATAGCCCTGGTCAGGGGTGTAACCGGCAATAACTTGTTTGGGGTCGGCCAAAACGTTCCGTACATGCTCGATCATCAATCGGTAGTAGATGCCTGTTGCATTCCCCTTTTCGACTTTCCACTGCTCGAAGTCTTTTGGAATCCCGTGCCCTTCTTGCTTCGGGTAGTTCTCCAACTGGAAAGAACTAAGTTGGTACGGCCCCGCGCTTGGCGAACGGAAATCGGTATGTAGACTCTTGCCTCCCCAAGCCGTCTTGATGATCAGCACGGGTTCATCGAATTGAGCGTCCATGGTGAGGCCGAAGGTAAACTCTGGTCCAATCTTGTCGCCCAGCTTGCCCTGCGGTACGCCCCCAAGCGCCCCATAGCCCGCGGTCATCTTTCCTGTGATGACAGAGTTGTCTTTTTGGCCCGCTGTCAGGTACGAGATCCATGCACCTTCACAAACGGTCGGCTTTCCGTTCTCACCACGCATCTGTTTCAATAACGGAGCGGTTGTGGGATCGTCGCCGATGTAGTCGAACGTCCCGATTTTTGCATGCCCCTCCATGTTGGATTGGCCCGCGAGAATGAAGACTCGAACCGGCTTTGTTTGAGCTTCCGCGTTGTGGACCAACCAGGAGTTTACAACAAAAACAGCGGACAGCAAAAGCACGACTCTTGTCATTTTGATTTCCAATAGCCAGTAGATCCAGGAACCTTAGTTAGGCTCCATAATAACGTCCGGTCGACGCGCAATCGTGAACGGACCGACGATCAAGTCATTGTACACACGACGTTCTGTCACCGGGAGCTTCGGGAATGCATGATGCTTCCTCTATTCATCCAAAGCATCGGTTACCTCTGCTTTCAGGTGGACGTGATTTCACGAGGACAAATCTTGAACTCTTCACGGCCTTTGCACAATTTCTCCACATATCTCGGGAGCGAGAGAGTCTCTTGAATGTCTTTTTTCGTTTTGGTTGTTAGTACTCGGCAATCACTACCCATTGCTCATTCGTTTTACGGAGCTGCAGGAATCGAAATGCACCTGGTAACGAGAGTTTCAGCAGGACGTCATTCTTCTCGATCTTGAAATGCAGTTTTTGGAATAGGGATTCACCCGGTTGATTCGGCTCAGTCGCATACTCGCCAACCGGAACATCCAACTGCTCAATTCGAAACGAGTTAACAACTGAGCCGACAACCAAGAACGGCATCGGATCCCTGTCAGCCTGCTGTTTGAGAGCTACGAGCATCTCGTCACGATGGACAGCGACACCGAATTCGGTCATTTTGCCTGGAACTTCGAGTCCAAAATAGAATAAGCGATTTCCGGGTAGCAGCTGAACCTCGGAAGCATATAGCTTGCTGAGTATCTTTTCGTCGTAAAGCAAGCAAGCCCGAAGCAAGTCTTTCGCGAAAGCGGTAACCTCAGGAGCAGGCTTCAGTCGAGCCGTTGTCTTTCGAGTCGGACCTGAAATCTTTACGTTCGTTAGTCCCAAACCAAACACGGGATGTTTGACGGAGTCTAGATGGTAAACCGCGATTGCACCGGTGGGTGCTGTAAGTCCGGCGAGTCCTTTGTTTAGTGATGCATCGCCTATCGTACCTTCCAGTTTCACCAGGTCTCCAGCTTTGAATTCGACGTCGCTCGTGCTGTCCATGAATAGCGTCGTTAGAAATGGTTTTGCATTTGCGTTACGGACGGATTGCGGTATGAGTCTGACTACGCCATTAGATGACATGGTTACACTTTGTGCCAATTCGAATTCCCACTTTACATGTTGCCCTTTCAATGCATTGTTAACTTGAAACTGTACGGTGTCTTCATCAGGCGACAAGTCAACATAGCCACCGGCACCATCAGTAACTGGGACGACTTGCGAGTTCAATTGTTCATCTCCAGGTACGATCGTTACTCGCTTCTGCAGCGATGCCTCATCCGGTACTCGCGCCTTGCCAACAAGCTCGCCAAGGTAGATATCAAAAGCAACAATATCCGACCGCCAACCCTCGCTCACTAGTTGTCTAGTCTCAGGTGCCTCCTTTGCTGGGATGTGCTCTGGATGGATCGTCGGTGCGATACTGATTCTTTGCATTTTCGAATCGCGAATGATCTCCCAAGCCTTGGTGAATTGGGCCGTGTGCAGATTCAGTAAATTCGCTTCGCGAGCCTGTAACTGAGCAGCGTCGATGGCACGATCCGCTGCGATATTCAGATTCTGCCAACCTGCCTGCGTGAGTTCCGCTGTCGCGATTGCTAGAGGCTCAGCCTTGATGTTCGCTTTCTGCTTTATCCCTGGCATCCAGACCGAACGTTCCACCTTCAGCGAATCGA
>CAIXME010000584.1 GCA_903920425.1 uncultured Pirellula sp.
CCGCTACCGGATACTTGAGCGAACACCAACAGGCCGCTTTAGAGTCGCGGCAAGCAATTCAGCGCTTCTCCGATTTAGAGCCTCAAATCGCAGATCTAGATTGTAAACTTGCGATGCGCAATGCAGAACTTGCTGCTACCGAGCAAGCGGTGCTGGAACTCGATCACGAACGCGAGGAAATGCTAAAGAGACTGGAGTATTCTGCGGCATTAGAGGCGGTGGCTCAAACCCGGATAAGCAGCCTAAACAGCGATTGTGATCGATTTCGGTCGGTCCGAGATGAGCTCGAAGCAGTGGTGGAATCGTTGCAACAGCAAGCTGATTCGGCCGAGCAGGATGCTTCTCGGCTGATTGCACAGAAAGCGGAGGCGGCAGGCTCGCTCGAGGGGCTACTTGAATCTGTTGAGAAATTGCACAGTCAGGAATTGAGTTTACGGCAAGCTTGTGAGTCAGCGGAAGAGATGCTCTTGGAGTGGACCAACACTGCTGATCAATTAGTATCCCGAGTGGAAACGTTGACGGAGCAAGTAGGCTTGCTCGACTCGCAAAAGCTAGAGGCCGTAGTCGCGATAGAGGGACTGCTGCAGCAGATCGATGAAGCGAAGATCGAGCGAGATCAGTTGAATGCAAAGAACTTGATTCAAGCATCGGCCGTCGAAGGGGCGGAGGCACGGCTTTCGAGCATCCAACAGCAAATGCAGTCCAAAGAGATTGAGCTAAACGATCTCATAAATCAATTGGTCTCCACGGAGATGCAGTTTGCCAGCGTGTCTGAACGCTGCCTTGTGGAACAAGCTGAACTGCAGCGACTTGTAGAGTGCTCGCGCAGAGCAGAGGCGGATGCCGATACGTTGAGAGCGGAAAAAGAGTTGCTGGATGAACGACGACTTGAGTTGGTTCGAGAGATAGACGGTTTCGAGGCGAAGAGAGCCGATGCTATGAACGCGGCCAATGCTGAGGCCGAACAACTCTTGATTTTGGAGTCCAAGCTGCATGATGCATCGAAAGAGCTACAAACGTTTGCAATCCAACGTGAGCATTTCCAGCAAGAGTCGGTACAGCATGCTCAATTGCAGGCAAATATTGCTGCTGCTCAATTCCGACTGGACGACTTGATTGCACAAGGTCAATTAACAGAGAGAGCGAGCAAAGATGCTCGCGATGAATTGAATCAGATACAGCGCTCGATTCGAGAAGTGAGGTTGGATATGGATGCCTTAGTGAGCAAGGAAGATCGCCTAAACGAGGAACTCGAAGCATTGCGGACTGAGCGAGACAAGTTGGAAAGCGAATGCCAACGCATAGAAAAGCAACGGAAGGCATCGGAGCAAGTGGTTGCAGAGCGAACAGCTAGTCTGGATAAGATAAACGATGAATGCATCAAGGCTGAAAGTCGACGTGAAAAGCTGTTCAAAACTCTAGACTCGATTTCAAAAGAGGTGGACGAAGCTCAGAGCGTGTGCAACCAATGGGATGTGTACGGGAACAAGCTCAAGTCGGAAAATGAGCTTTTGGCTGGCGAATTAGCGCAGCTGAGAGGATCGCTTCAGTCCATTGAAAAAGAGCGTTCTGCATTGGAACAGTCAAAAATCGCTCTCGAGGCTAGTCTCAACAAACTGCGAAAAGAAGCAGTCACTGTCGCGGCCGAGGTAGAAGGGAAAGAAACGAAACTGATGGATCTTCGTGAGGAACAATCTAGATTGTTGCATCTAGTCGGCAGGTCGCAATCAGAGTTCGAGGATATCCAAAGTCGTATTCAAACGAGCAATTTTGAGTTGATTCAGCTTCGGAGTGAACTGGAAAATGCAAAGAATGATGTGTTCGAGCATCGTCATCGTTGTGCGGAGCTTGTAAACCAAAGCGGTGAGTTGGCCGAAAGGACCAAGAGTCAAACAAGTCTGTACGAGGCCGCAAGATTAAAAGTGGATGAGGCTGAGCGAGACTTGGAATTGAGATACGCCAAAATGAGCGAAGTGGAGCGACTGCTCAGTGAAAGAACCAGTCTAGCCAAGGACTTGCTCCGTCAAGTGGATCAGTCGAAAGAGGCGTTGGAACTTCTGGAGTGCCAACTCCATGCGACCACGGACAGCCAAATGCAGCAGGCTAGTGAACTTGCTGCGACAAAGTCTGAAATCCAATCTCAAAAATTGATCATGGATGGACATTGTGAGCAGATCTCGCATGCGGTGGTGCACATTCAGAGTTTGTTAGTGGAAAAAGATCGCATTCAGTTAACGGTAGGCGAGCTTAACGAGGAATCGGAGCGGACGAAAGTCGCCTTGCGTGAGCGCGAACTGGAGTTGCATGCCATGGAATCCAAAAGAGATGCGATGGCCGACGAAATTCGAAAACGACAATTGTTAGTAGAACAGCTTGAAGGCCTGTTGAGCTCGGTTCAGGCCGCTGTTCAGGACGAGGAATCTCAATTCCAAACACGCAAGATCCAACAGCAAATTGCGTTGGATGCTTTGAAGAAGGAGATGGACGCCTTTTCAGTGGAGCACGAAGACGCTCGGCTGCAGCGGACCGCGATGGAGCAATCGATTAGGGATCGCCAAGCGGATTTGGAAAAGTTGCGAATGTCAATCACGGAACTCCAAGCCGAGCGTGCTGATGTTGAGGCTGAGGGTGTTGAGCGTCGAGAGAGCTTAGTGAAGGAGTTTTCGCGATTGCAGGATCAGCATACTGCGATGCAAGAGCAAGTTCAGAATGCGGAAGCCGCATTGGCTAGCAAAGCAGAAGCTTTGTTACGGTTGGATGTGGCGATCCGAGATTTGGATGAGCACGAGCAAGAGCTGAGGCTGGCGGTCGAACGGCTGGTCAAGGAGCAAACGGTTTACGATGCTCGCGTGTTGGAGTTGCGATGCGAAGAAGAGAATCGTGTCACCAATGTTTCGAAGCTAGAGGAACAAATCGCAAACTTGCAGGTAGCGGAGTCAGTACTGACAGTCCGAATTGAAACTGTTCAGCAAGAGATTGCGGACATGCTGGCAAAGCGAGAGCTACAAGACAACAGCACCCAACGGAAGGTCCGAATCGTAAAGCTTGGTGTTCGGCGGGTCACGAATGAGCAGCCGGGTAACGTCGTACCTACCGAAACGGTACAGGCACAAGTATCGCCAGCGGGTGCTATTCCAGCGGATTCCATCCCCGTGGATTCTGTTCTCACCGAGGGTACAGAGTTAAACGCGGTTGTCGTTTCAACCACGAGCGAGGGAATCGCAGAAGAGGACTTGCTGGGTGAAGTTGTTCAATCCGTGGACGAAGTCGCCAAGATCGTTGCGAGTGAAATGGGTGGCGAGAGAACGGAGGGCAAGTCTGTTTCTACCCTCGTAGAGACTGAGATTGTGGATGATGCCTGGAGTTTTGTTTTGAGTAGCAGCAAGTAATATCCCCTGTCCAACCGACCGGATTGACTCCATAGAAACCAATCTGCAATTGGTGCAAAGCCGAAAAAAGGCCGAAAACACCGGGGAATTGGAGCGAAATCTGCTGATAAAGCTTGGGTGTGTGTCTTACCGCTGAGGCATCCGATTGGGCATGACTCAGAATCGATTTTCGATTAAAAAGAGCAATGGAGGCTGATAATGATTTCGGAATGGATGGATGCTGTTGTAGGCAATAGATGGATTTTAGCTGCGGGAACTGTAGGGTTTTTTACTCTAAAGGGATTGGCTTGGCTGATCATTCCTGCAGTGGTGTTGCGTTGGCGTCGAACCAGTCGGTCGCCGGAGCAGAACACTTAGGGCTGATGCCATCATGCTGTTCGACTGATCATTCCGAGACCAAGGATTCGTAACAACACTCATTGCGGGAATGCTTGTTTGAATATCCTCGTTGTGGAAGATGATGAAGCTCAACGAAAGCTGTTAGAGCGTAGTTTGGTAAAAGCCAAATTTGAGGTAACCGTAAGCAAGAGTGTTGAGGATGCAATCGCATGCCTCGATCAATTGCAGTTCGCAGTTGCCGTCGTAGATTTGAGCTTATTTGATAAGAGCGGCTTGGATTTTGTCCGCGAGTTGGTACGTCGTTCTTCTAGAACGCGGGTGATTATTCACACCGGCAATGCATCCTTTGAATCAGCGAGGGAGGGTATTGAACTGGGTGTGTTTGCATATGTTGAAAAGTCACAAGGCATTTCTGAGTTGGTATCGCAGGTTGGTCGTGCATCCACTGCATACTTGAAGGACTCGCTGTCGTTCGCAGAGCAGGAGATCCGACTGCAGATTCGATTATTGGATTCGGTTCGAGAGGGCGTGATCGCTTCGAACGTCCAGCAGTCGGTGATTTTTGCCAATCGGTATGCCCTAGAGATGCTTGGGTATTCGGACAAGGAAATCTACGGGAAGAACATTGTTTCCTTGTTTGACGGGCTGATTGGTAAAGAGGTGGAGAATCAAGACGCGTTGTCGTGGATGGCGTCGGCGTTCGATGGCGCGCAGAGTATTGAACGCGATGTTTCCATCGTATTGGCGTTGAAGCCAGGCGATCAGGCGTTCAGTGCGCATCCGTATCGAACATTCCGACTGCAAGTTTCTCAGATCGTAGATAGTTTTGATGCGCGTTTGGGGCATGTATTGGTTTTCTCGGACGTTACGGTTCAAAAGCGAGCTGAGTTGGAGTTGAACCAAGCACGTGAACTCGCCAACCATGCGCAACGTGTCTCGGTTATCGGACAGATGGCGGGTGTGCTTTCCCATGAAATCAACCAACCGCTAGGAGCAATCAGCAATTTCGCGGGTGGTTTGTTGCTGGGCCTCGAGCACTCGACTGTGGCATTGCCCGAACTCAAGTCCACGCTCAAGAGTATTCAAGATCAAGCGATTCGGGCTAGCGATGTGCTGGGTCGACTGCGGCGATTTATCTCTGGAAATGCCGCGGCGGAGAGTGCTGTGGACATTAATCAACTCGTTGTCGAATCGGTTAAGCTACTGGAATGTGAGCTTCGTGCGCATCACGTGACGGCGGAGACAAAGCTGGAGGAACGCCAGCTTCTCGTGATAGGCGATCGCATCCAGCTGACGCAGGTAATCGTGAATATTTTGAAGAATGCTGCCGAGGCGATTGACACGGCGGGAGCATCGGAGCGATGTATTGTGATCACAACACGTGTCGTAGACTTGATCGTGCAGATTGAGGTCGCAGACTGTGGGCCAGGAATAAGTACGGAGTACCTTGGCCGACTCTTCGAGCCGTATTTCTCCACCAAAGATTCGGGTATGGGGCTTGGGCTCAGTATCAGCAAGACAATTGTGGAGAACCATCGAGGGACAATGTCCGTCGAAAATCGTCGTACGGGCCATGGTGTGCTGGTTCAACTATTGCTACCACAAAGCGAACATTTGCTATAACCGCTACAAACCGAAAAAGGTGCAGTAGGAAATCGCATCGCATAAATGTGTCGTTTGGCTACGCATTCTATGCAAATTATTTCTTGCGGAAAATTTGACGGAATAGTTAACTGGTTGCTATTCGAAAAGTAAGTTACCCCAAAGAGCCCCCGTTCGTAGCTTGATTGGCTTTGTTTCGCCGCAAAATCATTTTGAGCATTTGGAAGCAACTTCACTATGCCTTCGATCGGTAACCTGCGACTATGGAGTATCCTAAAATTGTGCTGCACGTCGATGACGACGTGTCCATACTTAAGCTAGTGGCGAAATGTCTTCAAAAGCATGGAGTTGAAGTCATTTCCGTATCCAATCCATTGCAAGTTATCGGTAAGTTAGCAACGTCCGGGGCACGGGTCGTCATTTCGGATATCGACATGCCTGAAAAGGATGGCCTGACTCTGCTGCGTGAAATCAAACAGTGCGATGCCGGTATTCAGGTCATCATGTGCACGAGCATGGTGTCGATGAGCACAGTACTGATGTCGACTTCATTGGGGGCAGAGGGGTGCATTTTCAAACCCCTCGTGGACTTAAAGAAAGTTACCGAGGCGGTAGATCGCGCCTTTGACAAAATGGACCGCTGGTGGATCGCACTGCGCGAGTGGATGGAATTACAAGAATCCATGGCGATGGCAAGCTCGGACAAAAACGCTCGATTTGTTCCGGACGCTAATCGCATTACAGGATCTAGGATTCAAGTCTAGATCTAGATTTGGAACACGATGGAGTGGAATGCGAAAACATGGATGATCTGAGAGCGAACGATCAATCGAATCATCGCATCTATTTTGGAGTGCTGAGTCTTCTGCTTGGTGCACTGTGTTTGCTGGCAGTGCTAACCGTGGTCGGTGGAGTTACCGGGTCGGTGGCAACGTGGATTTTCGGAGTTTCCAATCTTGCGTTTGCAACATTTGTCTTGCGGTTGCTGCGAGAGAGAACGAGGCGGAATACTTTTTGGGAAAGCAAACTGCTCGCTTTGCATAGCAAGATGCATGAGAAATCCAAAATCGATCGGGGGTATGGACAGCTAGCGGAGTTTGCGAATTCATCGACGCACTCTGTGTATGTCACGGACGCAAGTCGAAGGATAACGTGGGTGAACTCGGGATTTACTCGCATCACCGGTTATTCGCTCGCTGATGTCGTCGGACAAACGCCTTCGGATGTGCTCCGTAGCGATAGAACAGATTTGGTGGAGGTTGCCAGGTTGCGTGACGCGACGGCTCAGGGACTTGGCTACCGCGGAACCATATTAAAGCGAGGAAAAGATGGGCGTGAGTTTTGGCTCGATGTCGATGTACAGCCACAGCGGAATGATGCTGGTGAAGTTTGTGGATATCTAGGGATTGAGGTCGATGTGACCTCGCAGGTCTCGGAGCGCGAACGATGGCGATCGATATTCTCCGCTGTTTCCGAGGGTATTGTCCTGCAAAACGCTTCGGGTGAAATTGTGGAGTGCAACTCCGCAGCAGAACGGATCCTATGTCTATCGCGTTCGGAGTTGATGGGACTAACCTCAGAGGACCAACGCTGGAATACAATACGGGAAGATGGAGCGGAGTTAGTCGCTAGTGAGCATCCCGCCATACGAACGCTGAGGACTGGAGTATCCATACGCAACTTCGTTTTCGGTGTGCAGTCGACCGAAGGGCAGCGACGCTGGATCTCTGTGAGTACCGAACCGGTCTACAATTTGGCTGGTGCTGTATCTTCGGTAGTGTCTAGTTTCAGCGACATTACCATGCAGCGTGAACAGTCGCAGCGACTGCAGTTTATCGTTGATGGATCGCGAATCGGCACTTGGGATTGGAACATCCCTACTGGAGAGTGCCAGTTCAACGAAGCCTGGGCAAAAATGTTGGGTTATGAGCTCTCGGAAATGGAGAGTCACGTAACTGCTTGGGAGCGAATTCTGGATCCGGCAGCTCTGCTTCAGGTTTGGACAGTCGTTCAGGAGCATCTGGATGGCCGTACGGCCGACTACCGAAATGAGTTGAGGCTAAAACGCAAGGACGGTTCGTACGCATGGGTATTGGCGACAGGCCGCGTCATTGCGCGTTCGGTTGAAGGTAAACCGATACGGATGGTGGGCATTCATCTCGATATCACCGAGTCAAAGAGGATGGAGTTCGAGTTCAAAGCTCTGACCGAGCGATATAGCGCTGCGGTATCTGGAACGAGCGACGGTCTGTGGGATTGGGAATGGGGCACAGAAAACGTTTGGTACTCCGATCGATTCTGGACGTTGTTGGGATTTGAGGAATCGGGCCCCTTTCCACCCAGTACCTTCCAAAGTTTCTACGAGCGATTGCATCCCGACGATGTTGAGCCCACGATGTTGGCAATCCGAAGAAATCACGAACGAGGATATGACTACGATCAAGAATACCGATTGAGAACGGAAAGCGGAAATTACCGTTGGTTCCGAGCACGCGGTGCCACTCAGTTTGATCAACAACATACACCGATAAGAATGGCGGGAAGCCTTCAAGATATCCACGAGCTGAAGTGGGCAGAGAGGTCCCTGATCGAGTCGCGGGAGCAAGCAGAAAACGCTTTGCGCGAAGTGCATGCCTTGCGAAAGGCTCTTGACGAACATTCCCTGTTATCGGTCGCTGATCGGTCTGGCAAGATCATCGATGTGAATACTGGCTTTCTGCGAATAAGCGGCTATGAGCGAGAAGAGTTGTTGGGTGAAGATCACAAGATCCTGAACTCGGGGTATCACCCCAAGGAGTTTTGGGTTGCAGTTTGGCGACAAATTGCTTCTGGAGATGCCTGGCGTGGAGAAGTCTGCAATCGTCGCAAGAATGGTTCACTGTATTGGGTTGATAGTACGATTGTTCCCTACTTCGGTTCCGATGGCCGTATTGAGAAATATGTATCCATCCGGTTTGATGTTACAGCGCAGAAAGCTACAGAGCAGGCTTTGCTGGCTGCTCAGCGAGATGCCGATGCCGCGAGTGCGGCGAAATCGGAGTTCCTCGCGAATATGAGTCATGAAATCCGAACACCCATGACAGCGATACTCGGGTTCACAGACTTGTTAGCGTCCGAGGTCGATGGCGAAATCGGGCCACAGCTGCGACTTGATTATGTCGAGACTATCAGGCGAAATGGAGAGCACCTACTCCAAATCATCAATGATATCCTTGATATTTCAAAGATCGAAGCTGGGAAAATGGCAATGGAATATGTTGCTGTTGATACGTCGCAAATGGTGAACGATGTGCTTGCGCTGATGAGGGTCAAGGCCAGTGCAAAGGGGCTAAAGCTTCATTGGACCATGGCAGGTACCATCCCTGAAATGATACACTCCGACCCCGTACGGCTCCGCCAAATACTGGTAAATCTGATCGGCAATGCGATCAAGTTTACGGAGTTAGGTGAAGTGAGCGTTCATGTCGACTTCCATGCAGATGTTGATCTCATTTCATTCGCCGTTCACGATACCGGAATAGGAATGACCAATGAGCAAATCGATCGATTGTTTGGTGCCTTTGAACAAGCAGATACGAGTACGACCCGAAAATATGGTGGTACCGGTTTGGGGCTGCGAATTAGCAAGCGGCTAGCGCAGTTACTCGGAGGGGACATCACGGTAACGAGTGCGATTGATTCGGGCAGCACATTTACGTTGTCTATCAACGCTGGAACCTTCGCAATCGATGGGCTCCAATCGGTAGAAGAACCGCTTACAATGCGAGCGGATGTCGAAGAAAAACAGAGCCAGCAACATCAAGGGGCGGCTGCGATGCCGCTGGCTGGTATGCGGCTATTACTGGCCGAAGATGGTCCCGATAACCAACGGTTGATCGCACATATTCTGCGGAAAAATGGAGCGGAAGTGCAAGTCGCAGAGAATGGAAAAATCGCTATTGAAATGTTGACGATCGATGGCACCATAGAAGGTATTCTCCGATCTCCATCGCCGTTCGATGTGATGATCAGTGATATGCAAATGCCGGTGTTAGACGGCTATTCCACGGTGAGGCTTTTACGATCCAAAGGTGGAAAAATGCCAATCATTGCATTGACTGCAAATGCGATGAGTAGCGACGTCGAAAAGTGCATGGAGGCAGGTTGCAACGCATATGCTTCGAAGCCAATTGATAAGGCTATTTTGATTTCCTTGTGCCAGGAATGGGCGCAACGCGGTTCGAAAATCCGGGTGATGAGCGACCACGGTTCCACGCTGAATACGATCTCCGCGCCCTAGCGAAGGCTTATGCTAGCCTGTGAGCTTTTGGCACCGATGGGGCAAGGCCCATCGGGGGCCATCTGCGTTGCTCCGCCGTAGGGTTTGGGTGTCTTCGAATTCAGTACTAGGTTGTAATGCTTGCAGTGTTTGGTTCGTGTCGCCCCCAGTCGGCTTGTCCGACGGGAGCGAACGGTTCGCTGGCTAGACCATCTCAAACGGTTCGGGAAGGCTCCCAGACGGGCTTGCCCCGTCTGAAGCCAATGGTTCGCAGCTGGTGAGCCTGATTCACCGAACGGGACAAGCCCGTTGGGGTCTTTTGGAGTGTATTAGAAAACGAGGCTAGGCTTGTGCTAGCCCGCGAACCTTTGGCACCGATGGGGCAAGCCCATCGGGGGCCCGTGCACACACTGCTGGAAAAATGGCCTCAATCGACCAAATCAATCATCTCCTTCCTTCACAGAACTGGCTGCCAGCGAGTAAAATAAGGGTCCCACCCAGACATTCTGTCCTGAAGTCACGAACCCCAAACCACTTGGTTGATTCATGTCGCAATCGCATTTTCCAGATCCATGCTCCCTCACCCGCCGCGATTTGCTTGCTCGGCTTGGAATTGGGTTTGGCGCGTTGGCATTGCCAGCTCTTTTGAATGAGAGCGGGTTTGGTGGCGAGATAGATCAAGCGAATCCGCTGATGCCGAAAACGCCTCATTTTGCA
The DNA here is from genome assembly GCA_903920425.1 of uncultured Pirellula sp. Lineage (GTDB taxonomy): Bacteria > Planctomycetota > Planctomycetia > Pirellulales > Pirellulaceae > JBKCUI01. The sequence goes on from CAIXME010000584.1 coordinate 10,306, forward strand.
CCCAAGGCAAAGCGAGTGATTCACATTTTCGCCAATGGCGGACCATCGCATGTGGATACGTTTGACAACAAACCATCGATTACGGACTACGCCGGTCAAACCATCCCTGGCGATACGCCCAAAACCGAGCGCCCTACCGGTGCACTGTATCCATCCCCCTTTAAGTTCGAGAAGTACGGGCAATCAGGATTGGAAATCAGTGAGTTGTTTGCCAAGACTGCGCAGCATGCCGACGATCTTTGCATCATCCGTTCCATGCATGCCAATGTTCCCAATCATGAACCTTCTTTGTTGTTGATGAACACCGGGGAAGCTCGACTGGTGCGACCGAGCATGGGATCGTGGTTAACTTACGGGCTTGGCACCGTGAATCAGAATCTGCCTGCCTTTATCGCGATGTGCCCAGGAGGGTATCCGATCCAAGAGTCGCAGAATTGGCAATCGGGTTTTTTGCCTGGGATTTTCCAAGGAACCTACATCAACACCGAGCATCAGTCCGTCGACAAGTTGATCGAAAATGTGGTCAATAGTCGACTGTCGCGCGAGCAGCAACGAGCGCAGCTAGATTTCATTCAGTCCATGAACGCAGAACATCGCGCCTCGCGTCCTGGGGACTCGATGCTCGACGCGCGGATCCAATCGTTTGAACTGGCGTATCGGATGCAGAGCGAAGCGACCGAGATTTTCGACGTCAATCGCGAGCCGCAGCATGTTTTAGATATGTATGGGCCGGGCGTCCAAGCTCGACAGTTGCTGATCGCTAGGCGTCTGCTGGAGCATGGTGTTCGCTACATTCAAGTGTGGCATGGTCAGGGGCAACCTTGGGATAGCCACGACCATATCGAAAAGGAGCATCGACGCTTAGCTGGTGAATGTGATCAAGGGATTGCGGCGCTGCTAACCGATCTCAAACAGCGAGACATGCTCAAGGATACGCTCGTGATTTGGGGAGGGGAGTTCGGCCGAACACCAACGGTCGAAATGCCAAAGGAGGGTGCCAATCAAGGTACGATGTCAGGGCGTGATCATAACCATTACGGCTTTACGATGTGGATGGCAGGCGGTGGAGTGAAGGGGGGATATGCCTATGGAGCGACCGACGAGTTCGGTTTCAAGGCGATTGAGAACAAGGTTCATGTTCATGACCTGCATGCCACGATTTTGAAGCTGATGGGCTTCGACCACGAGAAGCTAACTTATCGTTGGGCAGGTCGCGATTTCCGTTTGACCGATTTGTACGGAAATGTAGTCAACGACATTATTGCCTAATCGTTCCAGATGGACGAAGTCGAGCGATTGCACTCATCACAATCGCTACATTAGGACTTAAATTATCGGTTTCAGAATAGCTCTTGAGATAAAAGCTATATCTTTTCTAAAAACATTAAACTTTGTATCCCTCAAAATTTGACTAGCACGAAAAGTGTCCTAAGTTTCGTGTGGCGTTACTAATGTAGAACGCCGGCTGCAACGCAGCAAATTGTTGCCCCTGTGATGATTGAAATCATGGCGATGAGATCAATCTGTTTCACGCGGGACGTATGTTTAATTTGTTTTAACTCGGTAAATCCGAGATACCTGTCGGAGGGTACAATTATGAAGAATTTCGCCATGAAGTTGAAGCGTTTCTTGAAGAGCGAAGACGGACCAACCGCAGTTGAATACGCGGTTATGTTGTCGCTCATTATCGTTGTCTGCTTGACAGCTGTTACCAACATTGGAAAGAAAGCAAGCACAACTTTCACCAACGTTGCTAACCAACTTGGTACTGGTACCGCTGCTTAATTGCTGCTCGGTGTCGAGTTGAAAAACTTCGACGCTGAGTACTCTTCAAGCTCCCACCATGAACTTTCGTTCGGTGGACTAAGAACTAGAACCGGTGACCAGTTTTGCGAAATCGCTTGCTGGTCTACCGGGTTCTTGGTTGATACAACAAATTTTTACAGGTGACCTCGCATGTCGCAAGCATTCTTTCCAATTGAGGCTGTCAGTAGCCTGTGGGAATTCGTTTGTTTTGCTGGGACACTCTTCGCAGCAGCAACTGCTTGGATACTGGCGCCGCGATAGCCGCGAACCAGTTGTTGAAACAAACTGCTCTCATTCATATACATTTTAAATAGAACAATTTTCGGAAGCACTACAAGGACTGACGCGTATGAATACGTCAACACTCATCGATGGCATGATCAGCCATTGGCACATTTGGTTTGTATCGGTAGTGTTAGTAGTGGCTGCTGTGATCGATGGTTGGAAACTCAAAGTTCCAAATTGGATCACGTTCCCAATGATCATTTCAGGTTGGTTGTACAGCTTTGCTTCGGGCGGCTGGCCTGGACTCGGATGGAGCTTGCTCGCCACAGCGTTTGGGCTTGGCCTGCTCTATGGAATTTACATGGTTGGCGGAATGGGCGCCGGTGACGTCAAGTTGCTCGCTGGTATTGGTGCTTGGGTTCACGCCGAACACACTTGGAACATTTTTGCAGCGACCGCGATCGTCGGCGGAATCATGGCCATCCTGATGGTTGCTTACAGCGGACGTTGGAAGAAACACTTCCAGCAATTCAATATGTTGATCGGTGAGTTCGTTGAAGTTCGCGATCCAGAAGCACTATTTCAGCGTGCTGCCGAGCGAAAGCAACGCATGTACCTGTTGCCTTACGGTATCCCCATGACGATCGCTGCTCTCGGATACTTTGCCTTCCAAGGAATGTACCTGTAACACGATTCGTCTGTGTTATTCAGAAGAACACAAGAGCCCGGGTTGATACCTGGGCTTTTTTCGTTTCCGGTTTGCTTCAGAAGATCATTTCCGCAGCCTCGCCATCCCGCACCGACCATATTGGAACTTATTTCGAGGGTAGATCGTAACGCATCGCAGGAAGACCAATGTCGCGCAAAGACGCGAAGACGCAAAGAACAGCCGGTCTTGGTTTTCCATTGCGTCTTGGCGTCTTTGCGCGATCCAATAAGCGTTGGTAGTTCTTCGGCTCGTTAGAGAGCTTTATTCCGAGAGTAGATCGTAACGCATCGCAGGAAGACAAATGTCACGCAAAGACGCGAAGGCGCAAAGAACAGCCAGTCTTGGTTTTCCTTTGCGTCTTTGCGTCTTTGCGCGATCCAATACGCGCTGGTAATTCTTAGGCTCGTTAAAGAGCTTCATTCCGAGAGTAGTTCGTAACCCATCGCAGGAAGACAAATGTCACGCAAAGACGCGAAGGCGCAAAGAACAGCCCGTCTCGGTTTTCCTTTGCGTCTTGGCGTCTTTGCGCGATCCA
>CAIXME010000585.1 GCA_903920425.1 uncultured Pirellula sp.
CTGGCAAGTCGCATTTAGCAATCGGTCTGGCTCACAAACTGCGGATGACGCATCGCATGCGTCGCGTGCTGGTTCTGACAGGTGAACAATTCACGATCGAGTATACCGAGAGCGCTCGAGGTGGTGGTTTTGCAAACTTTCGCAGAAAGTATCGCGACGTTGAAGCTATCGTGATCGATGATATCCAGTTTTGCTTGGGCAAAGCAGGAACCCTCGTTGAACTTCGAAATACGATCGATATGTTGCTCCGCGATAAGCGGCAAGTGATCTTGGTTGCCGATCGTGGTCTGAATGAACTGTCGGGATTGGGAGCGGATCTTTACGCTCGGCTATCCGGGGGCATGGCATGCGGAATCGATCCTTTGGATGCCGTTACGAGAACCAACTTGTTGGCAAAGATGTGCGGCAAAATCCAAGTTGAAATTCCAGGTGAGACCGTTCGCGAACTTGCTCATCAATGCAGTGGCGACGCTCGGGTTTTGCAAGGAGTTGCACATCGACTTGGTGCACAGCAACGTATCCTGGGTAGAGCATTAACCGATGACGAATCGCTGCGATGCACGCTGGACCTCATCCGTGCCAGCCAACCCGTTGTTAGAATGACGGACATCGAAAAAGTGGTATGCGACGCGTTCGGGCTTGATGAGAAAATGTTGCGGGCGAAAAGCAAGTGCCAGAGCATCAGCCAGCCTCGCATGTTAGCCATGTTTTTGGCTCGCAAGTACACAAGAACCGCCTTGTCCGAAATCGGCGAGTACTTTGGAAAGCGGCAGCATTCGACCGTTATCTCGGCACAGAAAAAAGTCGAGCAATGGATCGAATCAGACGAGTTGATCGGTTGCGGTCGTGGCCAAATTGCAGTGCGGGACATCCTCAAAAACTTGGAAGCAACCTTGCAAGTGGGCTAGTCGTTCTATTGAACCCATTCGCATCCCTGCGAATAGCCCAACGGGTGACTGTCTGTATCTAGCATCCGGAATCGACCTGCAACTCTTCAAAACATGGAACGCAAAGCCCTTCTCTCTGGCAAGCGTGACGAGCCCACGGCGGGATAGCCGATCATCCTCGGCAGTGTGGCAATAACAAGCGGCATACCGCATCACCCTAGGCTCACTTACTGTTACATGCTGTTACAGGGCGGGCGAGGTTGTCGTTGAACGAGCGCGACAGATGGGGTACCTGCAATCATGAGCCAGCAAGTACGTGCCTTAGAATGAGGCAAAGAAAAGGGAAATACCCCGGCCTGGTGCAGTGAGGCGGACACTACAGGCAGGCCGATGGGGTACCTCTGCGGTCGGCGGACCGACGCAAACTCAAGTGAATCAAAACATTCAAGGGAAACAAACATCGAGAGCGTGGAGCTGTGGCCGAAACCACTTCGCTCCGCCACTCAGTCGACGTTGGGTAGTACAGTGACTTGCCTAACATTCAGGCAGATCAAGGTACTCGGTGAACAGAAGCAATGTTTGTGCCAATTTCCAGGCCGGAAAGCGATCTGCACGGATTCCGCTGGTGACATTCGAAATCATTACGGTAAGCTATGCAAAATCGCAGTTTTTTCGATTGCAGACAGGTCCAAGGTGGTCGCGAGTGCTCGACGCCGGGGATTTTAGATGCCCAGATTCACAGCATTTGTGTTGTGAACCTATACAATCATCCCATTGTCTAGCTGGCAGCCGTCGTTTCCGCTTTTACTCAAAAATTTACGTATCCAACATGACAACATCGAGCGATCAAAAGCCGACTCCAAAATTCGAAACACGCACGATCAAGATTTTCGATACTACGCTACGGGACGGTGAGCAATCGCCAGGCGGCAGTATGAACTTGACCGAAAAACTGGAAGTCGCGCAGGCTCTCGCTGATTTGGGGATCGATGTCATGGAGGCTGGTTTCCCAATTGCCTCCCCTGGCGATTTCGAAGCAGTACGCGAAATCGCGACAACGATACGTGGCCCGGTTATTTGTGGACTCGCCCGTTGCAATGACGGCGATATCGACCGAGCCTGGGAGGCTCTCCAAAAAGCACATCACGCTCGAATCCACGTGTTTTTGGCTACCAGTGCTATCCACCGCGAATTCAAACTGCGGATGACTCAAGAAGAAATCATCCAGCGAGCCGTCAAAGGCGTGCAACGCGCCATATCGCATTGCGACGATGTCGAATTCTCAGCGGAAGACGCGGCCCGGACGGAGATTGATTTCCTTTGTCGAGTCGTCGAAGCGGTTATCGACGCGGGGGCTACCACAATCAATGTGCCCGATACGGTTGGATACACGACTCCAAACGAAATGTATGCTCGCATCGAAGCACTGCTCAATCGGGTCCCAAATATCGACAAAGCGATCTTGAGTTGCCATTGCCATGATGACCTTGGCATGGCCGTAGCAAACTCTCTTGCTGCCGTTCAAGCGGGTGCCGGTCAAATCGAATGCACCATCAATGGGATCGGTGAACGCGCCGGAAACTGCTCGCTCGAAGAAGTGGTTATGGCCATGCGAACACGACAGGAATTGTTCCATACTCGCACGAGCATTGTTACCGAGCGACTTGTTCCAGTCAGTCGATTGCTCTGCAAGATCACGGGGCTCGACGTGCAACGCAATAAAGCGATCGTCGGCAGAAACGCGTTTGCCCACGAATCGGGAATTCATCAAGACGGCATGCTCAAAGAACGCAGCACCTATGAAATCATGCGTCCGGAAGACGTCGGATTTGCGAAAACCGACTTGGTATTGGGCAAACATAGTGGACGAGCCGCTCTCGCGGATCGAGCTCGTGAACTTGGATACACCCTCACCGGCGAACAACTGCAAACGGTTTTCGAGCAATTCAAATCGCTCGCGGACAAGAAAAAGGAAATCTACGATGGAGATATTGTTGCGTTGATCCAGCAGCAAATCAGTGGTCCAGCTCAGCAAGTTTGGTCGCTTGCGTCGTTCGCAGTCACCAGTGGCAGCAGCAAGAAGCCTTGCGTGGAGCTAACTCTTCGGCACGGCGAAAAAGAGTATACAGAGCGTGTCGAGCAAGGTGACGGACCGATCGATGCCGCGTTTTGGGCCGTCGAAAAAATTACAGGGATCAAGGTCGTCTGCAAGGATTACCGTGTCCGTAGCGCCACCATTGGACGCGATGCACTGGGTGAAGTAACACTTGAGGTGGAACACGAAGGGCAACAGTATCGCGGCATGGGAACTTCGACAGATACCGTTGAGGCAACTTTGTTTGCGATGCTCAACGCGGTCAATCGAATCGTAACAGAAAAGAGCGTTCGCTCCCAATCCAAGGTTACTCCACAAGACTCGTAATCAACACAAGCGATCGCTTCGTGCGACAAACGATTCCATCCGTAGCCAATTCTTGACTGCGGTAGTTGATTCGCAACGTTGGACTTGAGGGTAGTATCGCGTTCACGCGTTGTTCAGCGAAATGGTACAATCCGTACCATGAATACTGACATGCCCTCGCCATACGAACTTCTGCTGACCGTAAACGGAGGCTCATCGAGTATCAAGTTTGCGGTCTTCGAGTTTGCAGATCCCCTAAAACGCGTTGCGAACGGGCAAATCGAACGCATCGGCACAGCCAGCGCTAGGCTCATTGCAAAGATGCCTAACGTAGAACACCCTGTCTTGGTCGATTTACCCAGCGGCGACGCTTCGCATGCTACTGCTGAATTGGTTGGGTTTTTGGAACGGCATTTCGGTTCCAAATCAATCGTTGGCGTGTCTCATCGCGTTGTGCACGGCGGCCCCAATCTTTTGGACCATCAGCCGATCACTGCTAACGTTATCGACGAATTGGTCAGGATCCAGTCGTGGGACTTAGCGCACTTGCCGCATGAAATTGCACTCATCCGTGCATTGCAGATTGCATACCCCCATTCGCTACATGTCGCTTGCTTGGACACCGCGTTCTATCGCGACCTGCCGCATATTTCCAAGCTGTTGCCCATATCGAAAACGTATCTCCAGCGGGGCATCCGCAAGTACGGGTTTCACGGCC
>CAIXME010000586.1 GCA_903920425.1 uncultured Pirellula sp.
CGGGATGCTTACGCGGAGAAACGACCGGAATGGGCCAGACAAAGAGCCGGTTGCTCGATGCTGTCTTGCAGTTCGTAATCAACGACAACAGAGTCCAATCGCCGACGCTCAGACACACAAAGCAACGCAGCAACCGTGCAGCAGCACTGTCGCCCAACTCGGATTGTTCACCTAAGATAGGAACGTCCTATAATAGCCGCTCGACGTGCGCTCGACTCGGATAGGAGCCTCGAACAATTCTGAGATCACTTCGCCAGTCAGGCCTGCCTGCGTTGAACCGTCTCTAAAAACTTGCCCGCTTTTGAGCAGGATGGTTCGTTCGATACACGGAAGTATCTCTTCCAAGTGGTGCGTCACCAAGATGATTTGCGTACCCTGAGCTGCAATGACATTCAACTCGCCCAGCAACTTCGACCGCGCCAAAATGTCCAATCCTGCTGTCGGTTCGTCGAGAATGATTGCCCTCGGGTTGAACACCATGGCTCGCGCCAATAAAACTCGCCGTCTCTCCCCTGTGGACATATGCCCCACGCTCTGTCGAGAGTCGGCTCGGATCTGAAACAGCTCGAGCAAACGCGTCGCTTCCGCGATCATCTCAGGCGTAATCGTATTCGGAGGCGGCTCCAACTCGCTCGACGAGAATCCGGTCAGCACCGACTGCAGCGGCGTCAAACGAGCAGATCTTCCCAGCGAGAAATGATGATCGATGTCCGAGCTGATGAAGCCTAGATGCAGCCTCAACTCCCATACATTCCAATCCTCTCGACCGAGTATGCGAACTGTTCCCGCCTCACCATGCACAACCGATGGGTAGAAGAACTTCATCAGCACTTTGAGCAGCGTAGACTTGCCAGACCCGTTGGGTCCAATGATGGCAACATGCTGACCTACAGGTATCTGCAGACTAACAGAGTCAAGAATCCGAGTGTTGCTGCGCTCGATGCATACGCTATCGAGTTCGATGAGCATGGGCTCGTACGACATTAATTAACGCCGAATTCAACACACTCACTATCGCATGAAATCTCCGGAGCCAAGCTGATCTCGCTGCCGGTAACGATGCCCATCAGGAATCGGTTAGCAACCTCTAGCATGGTCGTGTTCAGTTCATTTGCCTCGGAACTGAATCGATCGTTGGAGTCAAATCGCACAAATTGATAGTTAAGGCCTGATTGATGCGTCGTCTTGATGGTGCGGTAAAGCTCTTCGTCGGAACACAATGTTGATCCGGGGCGCTGACCATACAGAACATTGACATCGCGAGCTTGTTTCCAATTGGAAAGCACGCACTTTGTTTTTGGAAATTCGCCGCTGAGCGAAACCACACCAGCTACTTGCCGGGCGTACTTGAGGCCGATCCATTGAGCCATGGTCGCACCGCCACCGAATCCTGCAAGGAAGATTCGGTCGGGATGAATTGATAACGAATCCATTGCAGCTTGCACACAGTCCCAAACCAAGTCCTCGGCAACTGCACAATCCGTGGTCGACGTGCCCCATCGAAATTTGTGTTGAACACCACGCGACTTAACATTAGCTCGCGGAGCAATAGCGACATAGTTTCGCAAACTCAACCCAGGCATCACGTTGTCGAGTTCCATCTCGCTGCTAGCATCGCTATGCAACCAAACGATCAGGGGATACGCATAGCCCGGCTCATAGTGCTCGGGAACGAACAAGCGATGCGGAAAGTTGATGTCCATCGTCTGTTCAGCGAGTGGCGATCGCGGTGTTGTTGGAACGGATCTAGAAGACTTCGAGCCAGAGGCCCCCAACAACATCGATAAGCGACTCATGCAAATATTCCTGAAGGCTTGAACCAGCGAAAGGGATGACAGATGGATTGCCGCAATCAACTTCTATTTGGGAGGTTGTATTGAGGATATCTGGGGTACGTCAATGGCGTAAAGAAAAAGAATTTCGATGCCGGAGCAACAGGAAAATGAAAGCATTTGCCTGTTGCTCATAGACGAAGAATCACAGCATTACGCTGTAAGGAGTTGTCCCATGGTTGCAACCAAGGACTTCACTGCATCCACGCTCTTTTGGAAAGCGGCCTTTTCGGAATCTGTCAGGGACAGCTGAATGATCTTTTCGATACCATTGCTTCCCAAAATAACTGGTACACCAACATAGTAACCGCCAACGCCGTACTCAGCATCGCAATAAGCAGCGCAAGGGATGATGCGCTTCTTGTCGCGAACCACAGCTTCAACCATTTGAGCTGTCGCTGCGGCAGGTGCGTAATAGGCAGAGCCGGTCTTGAGAAGGGAAACGATTTCAGCACCACCATCGCGGGTGCGTTGTACGATTTCAGCGAGTCGTTCCGGTTGGATCAACTGGGTTACAGGAATACCGCCAACGCTGGTGCAGCTGGAAATAGGGACCATGGTATCGCCGTGCCCACCCATCAACATCGCAGAGATGTCTTCTACACTGACTCCCAATTCCATAGCCAGGAAAGCTCGGAAACGTGCTGTATCGAGAACACCGGCTTGTCCAATAACTCTATTGGCAGGGAAACCGAGCACTTGGAAGGCTCGTTGCACCATCGCGTCCAAAGGATTGCTGACCACGATCACAACCGCATTGGGGCTTGTCGCCTTTACTTGTTCAGAAACACTCGTCACGATCTTGGCGTTGGTGCTCAACAGATCATCGCGACTCATTCCAGGTTTGCGTGCGATCCCTGCCGTAATAACGACAACGTCGCTGTTGGCGGTATCAGCATAGTCCGTAGAACCAACGAGCCGACTGTCAAAACCCATGATCGGCGATGCTTGCATCAAATCAAGTGCTTTACCCTTGGGCATGTTTTCGGTCTGTGGAACGTCGAGCAATACAACATCTCCGAGCTCCGCTGCGGCACACCAATGTGCACATGTCGCACCAACGTTTCCTGCTCCGATAATCGTGATTTTTGCTCGACGCATGGGTTACTGCCTCGGTTCCCTTGGTTAGAAACAATGAATAAAATTGGTCTTGAGTTTCACGAAGTATGGTGACAAAGACGTGACCGTCAAGAGGATGCGACACTTACTTCCCAATACCTTTTTCAAACCATCGAGAAAACTCAGCCATGCTTTGGATTCAACATCGAATGCGTCTTCCACGTTTCCAACGCGGCTGCCACTTGATTACTCAACACGTCTTGAACGAACTCAAGCAATTGCGATCCGTAGAGATTGGTCTTTTGCACGTCTTTCTTCAGCACACTTCTGCAAGCTTGACCATCAACGAGAACGCTGACCCAGATGTCCGCATCGATATGGAAATGGGACTGAACCACGTCGCGCCCGAAGGACTGAACTACATCCACACCATGGAAGGTCCTGATGACATGCCCGCTCACATCAAATCTTCACTTTTCGGGTGCCAACTTTCGATTCCCGTCACAGCCGGGAAACTAGCGTTCGGGACCTGGCAAGGGATCTATCTTTGCGAACATCGCGATCATGCCGAGGGGCGATATCTTGTGCTTACGCTGATGGGATCTTCGTTTGCGTAGCCCGCTCCGCCCAACGGAAATCCCCCCGACTAGGGTGTTTCGCAAAAAAACGATAAAACTTTCGTTAAAATCAGTTGAAGGAATCCCGTGTTTCGTTAACCTTCAATTGTCCTTTTCGAGGACCCTTCTTGCAGTTCTTTCGCAATATATTTTTGATTGAGGGTGGTTTTGATGGTCAGAATACGACGCACGCCCAAGGGTTTCACGCTTGTGGAACTCCTTGTAGTGATTGCAATCATTGGAATTTTGGTTGGTCTTTTGCTTCCTGCAGTCCAGGCCGCTCGCGAAGCGGCGAGACGAATGCAGTGCGGCAACAACCTTCGCCAAGTTGGATTGGCGGTGATGAATTTTGAGTCCGCTCGCAAAAAACTCCCACCCTCTAGCATCAATCTGCCAACGACTGGTAACGCGAGCGTTATCATCCAGTCCGAGCTTCGCGAATTCATCAAGCAAGGCACAGATGGATCATTGAATGCCCATTACGCCAACCAGTGCTTCTTGACCTCGATCCTCCCCTTCATCGAGCAAAACACCGTTTTGCAACAAGGACCGATGGGCTACAACATCAAACTCGATTGGTACGACCCGCTCAATCGTCCAGCCTGCTCGGTGCCAATCGCCACCTTCTTGTGCCCATCGAACCCAACTGGCGAAAGGCTCATGGATACCGCTAATCTTGGATCCGTTGATCGCGCTCGTTTCGCTGCCGGCGGCGACTGGAAACCAGCCCTCACCGATTACATGACTGTAAACCGCGGAAACAATCGACAAGCAGTTTGGGATGCAATTACCCAGTCGAATCCGACTTACCCAGGTGACGAAGGAAACAAAGGGGTGCTTGCAACCAACCAATACACGAAACTGGCAGCGATCACCGACGGTTTGAGCTCCACGATCATGTTGTCGGAAGCAGCGGCTCGTCCAGCACGCTACACATCTGGCCGCAAGCTGGAAAACTACGCAGGCGGAACATCCGCTTACATGAACGGTCCTTGGGCACACTCCGGAAACGATATCGCTGTCGATGGCTCGACGATGTCGACCAACGCTCAAGGAGTTCGTACTGCTTCAACACTTAGCTCCGTTGCTGGCCTCGCGACTGCTTGTACCATCAACTGCACCAACCAAGGGGAAATCTACTCGTTCCACACCGGTGGCACACAAGCTGTCCTCGGCGATGCTTCGACTCAATTCCTGAGCGCGAACATCTCCTTGCGAGTGTTGCAATTGCTCTGTGCTCGCGGTGACGGTTCGGTCATCACCGAAAACGGTGCTTCGCCATTCGAGTAAGCCACGCTGCGGCAAACTGAATTCTAGAAACGAAAAAGGGAGGTTGAAAACAACCTCCCTTTTTTATTTGATATGCGAGTGCTGCACTTGTGCGATATCAGCCAACCCACATGAGTGCGTTAACGCCAAAGCCAACCCGATCAAAAACATTCAAAGCGGAGGACAAGGGATTCGAACCCTCAACCGGTTTCCCGGCGCCTGATTTCGAATCAGGTTCCTAACCATTCGGCTATCCTCCAGAGGGCTGTAATCTACACGAACCCTTGAGAGTCGGGCAAGGCGTATTTCTGCCAAAACCGCGACCTCTTGCAAAGATGATACTAATTCATGCCCCGCGAATTCCTAGGGATCATGCTGACAACTAACTCGTTGGCAATTCCAGCAGCTTGGCCATCCGGTGGAAATCGCTCGTCGTCTCGATGAATCGCACTTTGGTTACCAAAGTATCAGGATCCACCAACGTCTCAAAAGGCACAAACGAGAGATTAAACTGTCCGCCCACGGAGATCATTACGCCATTGAGCTTTTCTTCGATCAACGCGCGATACGCTCC
>CAIXME010000587.1 GCA_903920425.1 uncultured Pirellula sp.
CAGCGAGCTCGCGTTGGCCTCGTTCTTTAGCCAACCGTTTTCAGCGAAATGCTGAGTTAGGGCCTGAGCATGCGATGCGTAGGCTGTTCCCGTGATCCAGACGTCGCCAGAGATCACGCCTTCTGGATAGTCGCCAGCGGCTTCGCAAACCTTCTCGATTTCTGCTGCCATTTCACATAGAGTTTGATAAACGAATTCGGTTTGCTCTTGGCGAGCTCCTTCGGTCCGCAGGTCCATTTCAAGAATTCGATCGATCTTAGGCTTGATTTGATCAATCGCGAATGCAACAGAGGCGTCTGTATTGGTGGTTCTTTTCGCTTTCGGTTTCTTTTTCTTTTTCGCCATGCCGTCGGGACCTCCCTTTATCCGAACACTCCGTTCCATCGAGTAACGTTCTAAATCTTGTGCTTTATTTTGTCGCCCGCCCTCGGGTTCTCTATTCGGAAAGCCAAAGGCCTACAATCGGTCAAGTTGCGAACGTGTCGATCCACAAGACGGACAGCAGTCGCTGGGACTACCATTGTAGCAATCATTGCAATCAAGGCATCGCCGAAATTGGGCTGACAATCCGATGCAGGATGTCTGCGCATCGCTTCTAACGAATTCGTACGCCGTTTCACATGCAGAACAGGTCAATACCGCACCAAAATATTTCGAGTCGTAAATCACCGTCCCACGCGCATGAATCTCCTGAAGTGTGAATTCACGGTTGCAACATGGGCACTGAACTTGTGAGGATAACCAGTACAGATCGTCAATTCGACGCTCACGTGATCAAGTCCAATCGCCCATCCATGCGAGCACCACAATTGTGAAAGCGACGATCGAAATAGTGATGGCGATGTCCAATTGGCTTCTCAAATTAGCTCATCGGGTAACGCCGGCGATCACCGATTTCGCGGCTGGAAAATTGACCATCAGGAAACGGCCAATCCGCGACTTCGGTGGATTACATGGTTCATATGTTAACTTACCAAATTGTCCGGGCTGAACTGTGTTCGAATTCTAAAGGTATTTGTCCCATAAAATTCCGAGTACTAAGGCAGTGTACCCTAAGACCGCTGGAGCAGCAGCTAATCTCTGTGTCATCGTCCCCCGAATCAGAACGAAGTAGGCGCATCCACTACCCGCTACGAATGCACAGATCCGCATCCAGCCTTGGAGCAAACCAGAACGTCCAGTGCCATACCATCCTGCTTCGTTCATGAATGGAATCATAATGAATAGAGGCATTGAATAGCATACCGCTATCCACCAACCTGAGAGTTTTACACCTCGCTCTTCTGAGGGCTCTTTTGGTGGCTCGTTTTTACTTGGCGGATCGAATGGATTCGGCGGCATAAATTCGCAAATCAGGATAGAACGTACTTCTTGGGACCAGCGGCGGTGTTGACCAAGCCCACGCCAACACCGCTTCTATTTCGCAAGGGACCGTCGGGGACTTCGGGCCAACAGTTTGCTAATTGCCTTTCTTTGGCATAGTAAACATCTTGAGATTATCGCGAGTCTGGTCCATCGCTTTGATTTTTGCGAGCCTTGTCTTGCCGTACCAATTCCTTTACATCAATTCGGCCATTAGATTTTTCAAGAAACTCTCGAAGGGCCTTCGACTCCTCAGTCACCTCCTTTTTGGCTCCCTCTCCATTCTGAATGATCCCAGAAGCAACACAGAATCCAAAAGCTGAACCCAACGAAAGTAGCACCGCCATGCCTAACAGAAGCATCTTTGCCGCAGCTTCTGATCTCTCAGGTCCAAACACTCGAAGTCGACGGAGGAAATAGTTTAATAAGATGTTGCGCAAACGAGTGTTTTTGTCGAAAAGCCACCAAAGAACCGCAAACACAATGGCAACAACCCCAACAATGATTGCGGTTGGCAAGGGACTCTCAACTTGGAAAGGAAGTTTTAGCATCTTAGTAGATCGCCATTTAGGAGTGACTGTATGAAGGGACCAGTAGTATCAAATAGCGTCGCCATTCAGATCGTGGCGGCAAGTGAAGTCTCTAAAATTCAAGGCGGACGATCCGCCACTTAGCTGGAATGGACTATTATCCGTTCTTTGCGTTGGCGAACGGCGCATTGCCTCGGGCTGGATCGCACCAGTATGGTGGATCTCCTACATTTCGCAATACGATACGAGTATTGGGATCTTCTGAGTCCATGAATCCTACCCACATTGCAGGGCCGTCTTCTACAGGCCTCCAACCAGCGGATAGTGCAAATCGTATTACGTTTGGTAGTTCGTGGTCTCTTAGTTGTCCAAAGGGATCGATCATGAGTTTCGCACCATTTCCGCTCGCATGCTGAACGGTCACCACACCACGACCGTTATCGCCACGAGCACCTTTGACCCAATGATAGTGAACCCCATTGACGTGAATATTGCGACGGTTTCGTTTTGGAAGTGTCATGTCAGCCAAATGTTTGTTTGCACTCTATTCTGAAAGCGATCATCACCACTGATCGCGAGCGGGTGACTCAACTCACGTAAAAACGACTGATCGAATGCTTCGAGTCCATGCCACTGTCGTAGTTCTACACATCTGGGACCGGTGGGACATCGATTCCCATTCCGATCGCATTTCGAATTTCTGCGGCCCACGGGAGGAGCTCACCATTTTCTTCAAGGCAGTAAACCAACCGTCCGTCTCTCCCGATCAAGTAATCACAGTGCGCTGGATTGTTTCCGAGCCTGCTTATGATATCAGCGTTCTGTCCAGCGTATCGTAAAGCATCAACGCAGCAGTACTGAACTGCTTTGCATGCCCGTTCTGTCTCGAGCTCCGTTTCCGGCTGGCGTACGAAATAAGTAGTTCTGTTGTCGTTGGTTAGTTCTGCGAGCAATTCCTGCGCTTGCGATTCAGGTCCATGACACGTCAAACAATCACCCATCCGACGCGAGCGTGGCTCATCGGGCGTTGGATTCTCGCCTGTTGCATAGAAGTCACCTGCAACATTGCAAAACAGTCTTCGGGGGTGGACTCGCATTCTACTTTACTTGGTAACGACTGCGTTAACCGGGCCGCCGCCAAAAGACTGTGATTTCGAAATCCTGGCGGTCGAAGGCTCCGGCGCACCGGTGGGTTAAGAACTTTTACAGCATGCTTCGCTTCACGTAGATTACGTCCTTGAAGTCTACTCTATCGTAGGCATCGGCGTTTGATACGTGCCCGTCGAAGTCACCGACCTTCGCCAGAAATTTACCATCTCGAAGAGAGATTTGTAAACCGTGCTCTATCTCCCAATCGCAACCACCACCAAATGAGACGTACACGTCGTTTTCATCGCAGTCCCACCTGACCTCAATCTCCGGATCAAGTTCAATTTTGGTGAGAATGTCTTCATCGTCCCCGATTGGATCAATGTCCTCTTCACCGATCTGCTCAATCGTGTCGCGATAATACTCCCAAAGATAGGGCGAGCAGTTCTGTAGCCAATCGGCTGGTCGCTTCAAGAAGTTTCGCACCGCCGTTTCGAATTCGTTGGGGAAAACGCTAACGTCTTGATCGAGTTCCGGAAAGTGGAAAGTGCACTCGATGTTGCCAAACGCAGGAACCTTGATCTCTGTAGATTTGCGGCACTCGCTGTCGGCATCGAACAATAACGTACCAAGTGTCTGGGATTCCATGTGTCCTCTTTCTATGGCGTAACGTCGCCGATGATCGAACGGCGGAAAGTAAAGTCTCTATAAGTCAAAGCGGTCGATCCGCCACTTCGTTTCCATCGGGTTGGTCTTTGCTTGCAGTCAGACAAGTATACCCGGTAATGAGATCTCCGATGAATCGACACAGTTCAAGATCTTCCTCGACATATGAATTTTTGCCTGGGGCCGCTGCTGCAAATAAACGCTCCTGAAGATGCGAATCGAACGTGGTCTCACCGATCATTTTTCCATCAAGAAATAGGAAGATTGCGGCCAAGAGACAACGCTATAGGGAAACGCGTGGCAGGCAATGGCCGCCAGAATCAATGACGTTAAAACAAACACAATTCGCTTTATCTTAATTCTCCGCAAAGTGTGAATGTATCTGTATCCAAGCAAGAGACGAAAGTAGTCAGCGTTCGGTTCCAGAGATTCTCAGGCATAACGGTTGCGGTGACCGGGGCCGCCGAGGTCACTACTCCGTTTCAATCCTCGCTTTCGGCGGCTCCGCATAGATCTTCTTATTCGTCGCAATTCCCGGTCTTTGCATGACTCGCGACTAACATTCTCCAGTGTATGGCGGCGAATGCAACAAGAAGAACAGAGCCGCTGGCCCAAACGATCTCTGCCATATCGTAGACGTCGGAAACCGTGTACGAATAACCCGACAGGAGGTTCGAACCTAACAGAAAAGCCTGCAGTGCGCAAAATGCTAATAGCGGTACCATCAAAACGAGCGAGAGTCGGGCTAACGGAATGCCCGCGAGATGAATCCTCAGCAGACACCACAATAAAGCGATTGCAAATAGGATCGGCGCAATGTGAAAGGCCCACCACCGCCAGTGAATCGCAAGCCCGAAAAGCGTCCAACCACGATTAACCTCGATCGCAGTTTGTAGAACATGCAAAATGCAAGTCGTTGATACAAAGCAGCACGAAACCAGTATCGTCCAGCCATTAAACGGTGACGAGCGATGTGCGGCGATTTGGCTCGCGGAATAGGTGTAGGGGTTTTCCATGCTGCGGTCCGACGAACGGCGGCGATCACCTATATCGCCGATAAAAATCTATGATTCAAATCTTCGGCCGACGGATGTGTGCATCGCTTGATTCATCGATAGTTTCAGGGGGGCCAGCTTTGTAGCCCGATAGTTTACCAGTTTAAATTACGTCGAGTAGGCATTGAACGGTCCAGTTCAATTCGTCTTGATTGCACCAATAGTTGTTGATCACACCCAACTGCAAGTAGACGGAGCGGTTGAATCCACCTTCGATGTCATTATACCAAACTACGGTCTGGCCGACGATTGCGACAATCAAAAAGCCGCCACCAAGGTCACCCCAAGGCGAAAGCTTCCATTTCTGTTGCAGGACATGAATTGCTTCCCAAAGACGGAACTGCTCGAGAGTCATTTTGGTGACGCCACGATTGATCTCGTCTGAAAGCTGTTCCTCTGTAATCGGTTGCCAAGTCATTTATTTACTGTCAAGCGACGAACGTCAGTAGTCACCGATGTCGCCGGAGACCACGTTTCAATAGGACAGGAATGCACCGGCGGCGACTGTGGTGCACCTCATTGTTACGTCTTGGTTTTGCTCTGGCCCTGCTTCCGAAAGGACGCGAGGCTCGCATTGTCTTTTCGCTTGCGGTTAAAATCCTTTGGTCTAGGGTTCCCTTTTTCAGCCTGACAGTTCTCAAGTAGACCGTCTCGAAATCGCACTATACCGAGATGTGTCTTGCCTGCATCGCTTCCACCTGTGACTACTTGGTCGAAGAATACCGGTGATTTCGACGTATCAATCACCAGTTTCCCAACGTCCCCAAGGTTGCCATTCGTTTCGACCGAATACTTGTCTCCCTCAATAAGCAAAAAAATCTTCGTGTTCGCAAAGAATTGAGGCGGTGCAAAGTTTCCGTTCTTCCCGACGGAAACCATCCTCCATTTGCCTTGCAACGTTTCGAGAGTGACAGGCAACTCAACATCTTTGTCTTTGCCTCCGAAAAGCGCGCGGAACCAATTTAGCATTGACCTAGACTTTCTTTATGACGTGTTAAAGTTGAAAGACGTTAGGCCCCGGTTCAGCCAGCCCGAGCAATTGACTCAACACAAGTCAATGCAGCCGATCGAGGCCTTGCTTGCAACCCTATGTTCGTTGGATCATGTGACGCTCTATTGTACGACATCCAAGCCACCCGCATAGTTTGAGTTTCCGGTACTCGCGAAAAGGAAGATCAAAAGAAAGAACAAGCCTGAACTAAAAAAAAGCATGCCACCAAAGAAAAGCGAAAGTGCAGAAGTGAATCTGCCGGTCACAATGTAAGATTCCTCTGGGGCAAGTTCGTTGTAGCGAGCACGAACCACTGAGCATTGTTTTAGTTTTTCATAGAGTGGCTTATGACCATCAAAGCTCGATGCTGAGTAGGAGGGGTGGATTTTGTTGCTTGAGTATTTTTTGCCTCCAACTGTGTAATCGTACTGAACGATTACCTCGTAAGAATGCCCATCTGTATCTGAATGCGTCTCGAATTCACATCTGGTCAAATCTGCATTCACGGTTGGCCATTTGTCAATCGCTTTCGCTTTAATGATGCCTCTAATAGCGTGGAGGGCGGTACCTGCCCCAACAATCATGAAGAGCGAGCAAAACGGAAAGATGATCCAAAGGGGTTTCATCGGGTAGTCACTAACTCCACAGTATGCCGACGAACGGCTGGGTTGACCGTGCCGCCGCCAATCAACACTGACTTTATGAACGACGCGATCGGCGGCTCCGCGTCCAACGCTTTGTTTGTCGTCGTTGTTACGATCGCTAAATGACCGACAGTATATGCTCCGACCGCATCGCAAAACACCCTTCCGAGCAAACTTGAACTACACATCTGTTTCGCGTTCGAGCAGTAGATTAAGCCCACCTTTCCACGACGTGATGGAACGCAAGCTCACTTCTCCGTAAAGCCGGTTAAGTCGCCATCCGTCTTTGCCGAATTCGTTAAGGGCCACAATGAGTTGCTCTTCGTTACTCTTGCCCGTTTCGAGCGCGAGATAGTGGATTTTGTACTCGTATTTTCTATGGCTCATAGCGTCTTCCAGAAGATTTGAAATGCGGACACTGAGGTAGTCGCTCCTCGACGGCGGTTTTTGGTCACCGATGTCGCAGGAGACCACGCTTGCCAAAATCAGTAATGCACCGGTGGCGACTGCGGTGCGCCTCATCGTTCAGCGCTCTTGAACGATTTAGTAAACGATTCCCCAGTAAATGAGAAGACATGTGGACGCAGATAACGTTACGCAAATGAACCAAGCAGCAACGAGAATCTTCAACGATCCATGATTGACCGAAAGTTGCCCTTTCTTCTCTGGGCTCAGTGCAATTGTAGCAAACAGAATTGCAACAGGGATGGTTGGCACACCCAAGAATGAAAGTAGTATCAGGACATAAACATCTACAGGCAGATATTTGACACATGCGACCACAACTGCTGCTACAGCAGTCCAAAGCAAGATCTGCGAAGTGGCGAATGGAAACCTCTTTTTGGCCATTCGCTCATCAATTTCCGCCTTATCGTGTTCCATGGTTACAAATCAATGCTGGCAATTGAATCTTCGTGGCTAGAGATCGCTTTGTCCGACAGTCGTCACTCAGTCTCGGCAAGTGAAGTCTCTTAAAGTCAGGACACCCGACCCTCTTTTTGGTGGCACGCTGTTGTTCGTCGTTATCTAGTGTCCAGGTAGTTGAGCAAGAACTCCGCGAGTGTGTTTGCTAAAGGTCGTGACCAAAGCGATATATCGTCTCCTTTATAAACCAACTCGTGGTCAAATTCATACACGATTGATGAGAATTCTGAACCCTGTCGGATAAATCCAATACTGTTACCATCCGTATCGTGGTTGTAGGAGGAAATAGCACGTACCGATAGTGGATTCCCTTCGTAACACCAAACGCCGCGAGTGGATTTCAGTGCTGTCATCGGAGTATTTATTGCGACGTCTGCCCTGCCAGGAAGATGCACTCCGCCAAATTCCTCAAGCAAGGATTTGTACTCGGTCGGCAGCAAAACACCAATCTTGTTCTCCTCTTCCAAGATCCTTTCAACTTTCATCGGGTTAAGGGGCTTGTTGACTGGATATCGGATAAACACGTTTCTATCAAAATCGATGCCTAACTTGCGAAAGAACTTCTCAGGATTGGGATCTATCGACTCGAATCCTGGCCAATACTACATTTGGCTTTTGCAGTATTCGTTTCCGATCGAACGGACCTTTTCGAGTAGCAGGTCAATTTTACTCATATGGTCCTATTCTACGAACGTTTTAATTTAAGCGAGTGCGAAGAGTAATCTGTACGCAAGTCAGAACGTCCGACCGAGCACTTCGCTTCAACTTTTTGTTCGCCTGATTCTAGTATCGTTCTTTTCATTTCGTGCGAAGCCGTATGCGACCAAATAGTCACTGGAATTCTTTCTTCCGGTGGTGTATCAGACGTCGATTTCGTAGTCAGTATCCGGTGTTGCTTCACCAGTGATGCAGGTGAAGCATCCGTACCCAGCCTCTGCCGATCCAATAATCCATATCTGCTCACCGCAACCACACCGTTTACCAGCTTTGTGCGCAGCAATCGCGTCATCCAAACGCGCAACGACATCACCTCTGCGTTCCGAGGGGTTAGCTTTCAAAAAGCGATCAGCATACGCATCTTTCGAGATGAGCGTGAATCCAGATTTTGTTCGTGTCATGTTTGAATTGCGTTTAGCGATTTGGTCGGCGAACGTTTCGATTCATCCAGCGGCGGGTGAATCGTTGATTTGTCAAAGCACCTGATTGCCGCTTGGGTGCAATCGCTTGTTCGTCCTACGGCCGTGGAGTGACAGCCTTCATTCTACCAACCGGTGGACTTCCGCTTTTCGTACTCAGTGCGATTCTCGATTGGTTGAACGTTTAGTTTGTACTCAAAGATCCCGTCCGCCCACGTGATCGTATTTCCATCAGTCTGAACGCTATGGACCTCCGGGAATGATTCTTGGAATCCAGCCTGAGATTCATAGATAGTCAACGGAGCAGCTCCATTCCTTTCGAGTGTCAATGCTTGCTTCTGAGCCTCGAGAACCCCCAACCCAATGTGTTCCTGGTACTCTCGCAACACCATATTGCCCACGGGAATATCGAAGTGTTGTTCTGACACCAAGCTGTACGAGTAGCCATTGCTCGTGTGTTGATACAGCCGCCCAAAAATGAACGCCAAGCACACGGACAATCCCACGCCGAACCATACAAACAAACGCTTGCTTCGCATTCATCCTCCATTTGGACGACCGACACCCATTACCCAGCCCCCGGAAGAGATGTCTCGAAAGTTAGGAAGGCACCGGCGGGGGCATGGGTGCATTTGGAATGCTATTTGGTATTATCCATTTTTGACGCGAAGACAGCTCAATTCCTTGTGGATGCTTCTACTGGCTGCTTGATCGTTGAGCGGGAGGTTAGGAACCGATCAACTAAGGAAGTGAGTACAACGGTTCCAACAATGTGAGCAGCAACAATTGGTATCGCGATAATCCAATACTCCGGGGCTAGTATCCCAACGTAAGCATACCATAGAGGAACATGACCCAAAGAGTAGTTCAACTGGAAGAGTTCAACGGTTGGAATAAATAGTCCTCCGATGAAAATTGCGACAAAGATGGAGGCAAAACTCCCGGCACTCCTAGGGCGCTTAAAGAACACGAATGTTGTTTTGGTAGCCGTAGTCTGTACCTGCGGTGCCTCATATGGATTTGTCATGGTTCGCAATCTCCAAATACACGCCGATTTCTCCTCTAAATAACGGTCGCATTGACCGAGTGCGAGAAGTAGAATTCACACATTTCATTACGCCCAATCGAGCACTTCGGGCCTATTCTTTGTTCGTCCGACCCACATCTTGTTCCGTGATTCTAGAGGGAAATTTGGTGATTCGCAAACAAGAGAAACCTCTTTGTCCGAATTAAGAATATGCTTCATTGTTCCGTGAAGTCGTTCGATGGTCTGCGTGGTGTCAATCAACCCAAATCTTCTCCAACTCCATTTCTTGCCTTTTGGCGCGAGTACAGTGTCGATAATGTCGAGTTCATCGGAATCATCCGTTCGCAAGCCATAAACACCAAGTCCGCAGGGGAAGCCCACTTCTGCAATTTCCACCCACCATCCCCAGTCTTCGCAAACGACACACGGCGTCTGGTATCCGTTCTCTTCCGATTTCACCTGCAGGTACTGAGCGAGAGATTTGCCGTACATGCCCTCATTTCCGAGATCATCATCCTCGCCTGGGAGAACCCGAAATTTTGCAGAGCGAACTTGCAGGAAGGGATTGCACGTCATGGGGGGGCTTTAAATTCTGCTTCCCGTTTTGAAAGACTAACGAGTGGGATCAGCGGGTGGCGGGAGTTGAATTTGGTCTGACGGGAAACCTCGCTACCGCCGATCCGTTGCGTCACTTGGTTCGCCGCAGGTTAAGTACAAGGACGCCTCATGGCATGTGCCGTAGCCTGTCGTCGTGTAGAGTGGTTACAAACAATCCTCACGGAAGCCAAGCATGACAACCATAAGCGTAAATGTGCCAGAGCTGATTATGACCGCACTTGCCGAACGGGCGAAAAACAGCGGATACTCGGACGTCAGCGAGTTTGTATCACAATACATTCTACAACTAGCCGCTCGTCTATCCGAAGTGGAGGAACTTGCGATCGAGGGGCTTCGAAGTGGACCAAGCGAACCTTGGAATCCAGAGGAAATCGATGCAATTCGCGAACGATTGAAGTCAAAATACGGAAGCTAAATGCTGACACCTAAACAGCCACATCGAAGGCGGCTGGCTATTAAGGATGTAGCCAGTCATTCAAATCACATTGCAGAACGAAACCTTGAAGCAGCATAGCGATTTCTAGATGCGATCGAGTCGACTATCGAACTGTTGTGTCAGTTCCCTGAGGCTGAGGCTGGGGGAGTGGTCCCGACTACACGACCCGAAGCTCAGGGGCTTCGTGCAAAGTTAGTTGCTGAATTTGGTACCTACGTAGTTCTCTATTTAGTGAGGAGTAAAACGATCGATATAGTGCGCGTCGTTCGAGGCGGCCGAGACTTGGACCAAATTGCTCTGCAAAGCCGCTGAAGATCGGAACTTCCGACGACGAAGGGCCATGTTTGCCGAACCCCCGCCAGCACGGTCTCTAAAGTTCGAAGCGGGCCGACGAGGGCTTCGGGCCAACATTTTAGTCGTCTTCAACTATAGAGTACGTGGAGGGTAATATGGATTCGAGTCCATAGTCGAGGGCAAATCAGTGGTCCCAAATCCATGTTCAACAATATCCCGAAACCTCTTGTCGACAAGTATAGAGACGGTCTGGTTCACAGGGCTTGTCGCGACGGATTGAGGGGCTCCATTTTTTTTACAGTCCCGGCATTGCGGGACATTGACCACAACAAAATCCTCTGTTCGGCTCCTATCTCGAAACAAAAGGGAAAGGACTCCGCCAAATAGAACCGGCAGAACCGGTTCAGGATTGTCGTTTCGATGTGACAATGCTCGAAGCACCTTGACCCAACTATCCGTCCGACATGCACAGTGACAGCAAAATGGCGGAAGTTCCTGGGCATGTTTGAGTATCAAAACCGTGCGTCGAGGATCGGTCCCAGTTTCATCGCGTGTATTCTGTCCACAAGCAGGACATTCGCCGTTCAATGAAGGTACTACGCGAGTGAAACAATGCGGACATTCTACGATTTCGGTCATTGGGTTACTTTTTTCACTGATATTCAATGGACGAACGATTCCGTCTGCCTAGCTGCCGATGAACGGCATCCATTTCAGTAACGCACCTTCAGCGGCTTGGGTGCAACGGGTTGTTGGACCGCATCATCTCTTAATCAGCCGGTCCCAAACGACGTGTGGGAGTTCGTAAGGTACGATGGCATTCCTTGGAACCGTCATGGTTTCGGGTAGACCACCATCAATCGCATAGTATATCGTTATCTGTTCGCTGAAATACACTGGTTGGTCGTTAATGCGGATATGAATTCGACGACCCTGGGCCATTTTGTAATCAAGCCATCCGGGTTCTGTGTTGCGGCCCCGCTTTCCTTTTGCATCTGCTGTTAGTTTCTCAAGAACTATTAGGCGAACTTGTTGCGATTCGTCCAGGAATGTGTAGCCGTTAACGCCAGCATCGCTCGAAGCCGCGACAACATATGTCGAGTTGGTTGGACGAGAGATTTCTCGAATAAAGGGGATCAGAACCGCTAACGCAATCGCAACTAGTGCTATGAGAATCAAAAGGCTGCGGGTGCGAAATCGCATATGCGGATGGAAGAGTGTTTGCGGACGAACGTCGCCGTTCAGCCAACTGCGACAGTTAAAGTTTCTGATATCAGGCGGTTGCCCCGCCGCTTGGCTGCAAAGGTTTGTTCGTTCTTAATCTATCGCAGGGGTACGTTGCGACTAAATCCGGAGCGTTCAATTTTGGTTTTGCTGCCCCATTTACCCTTGGAAAAGCAATCTAACGTTTATCAGCTTTGTACTCAAGTTTAGCTCGCTCCATTACTCGATCAAAAAACTCCGAGTCGAAACGTTTCTCGATCTCTGGTTTCATTACGGACTTGAATCCATCGACGTACTCGTCTGATTCTCCCAGCATGATTTCATGCGAGAGTCCATGCTCTTCTCGAAGGATCTGCCAGTACGTTGGGGTTTCATCCGAAAAACTATAGGTCGCGGATTCCATTGCATACACGAGCTCTCCCTTCTTGAGTCGCTTCTGTGCATCGCGAACCCCTTTCCCTTTTTCGTCGATAGACACGCAGCCCGTCGTAGCGAAAAGTGAGGCGAGCAAGAATGGAATCCATCTCATGTCGACAAGCTTGTGCTTTTGAATGGACGAGGGTTTATGATCACTCTGTCGGCGAAGGCAATCGTTCTGTCTCAAAACACCCGACCGCCGACTTGGGTGCATCGTTTGGTTCTGCCTTAATCCAAGCACGTATCGCATTTTGTATCCTCGGCTGTAAAGGCACAGGAATGCCTAAACCTAGATCGAAGGTTTGCTCTGTACCCTGAATCCGAACTTTACCATCGATTACAGTAACTGATTCTTGGTTCTTTCGAAATGCACTGCGGTTTATTTTCCAGAACTTTCGTCGCTCGAATGCTCGCCAATAGATGGGTCCCATTTGATCTTCGAAGGCTCGACAAAGATAGCTCAGTCCTGCCCTACCTGAATCGAATGAAATCTCATCTGGACCAAAGGACAGGGAAATCGGATAGGGTGCGAGTAGGCAACGGGATGAAGCGAACAATCCTATCGCGATCCAGCAAAGACAAAACACTAACTGAGCAATTGAGAAAACC
>CAIXME010000588.1 GCA_903920425.1 uncultured Pirellula sp.
CCGGCTTCACAACGACATTTGCTCCAAATACAAAAGTCCCGCACATCGTGTCTGGCGTCGTCTACGATATCGATGTCACCAGCAACCGTGAAGGTCGCAGCCAATCCGATCCAACTTACGGCATTATCACGTCTCGCAGTCACCACACAGGCCTCGTGAATGTAGTTCTGATGGACGGCTCGGTGCGCGGTGTAGCATCATCGATCGCGATAGAAACTTGGCGAGCATTGGGAACTCGCGATGGGGCCGAAGTGATCGACGAATTCTAGAATCGTTGAAACTTTTTACCGGCTAAGCATCTTTTGTTCGTTGCACGAATCGATGATGAAGTGGAACGAATCGCAGGACGTCTTTTTTCGCGCAAAGACGCAAAGCCGCAAAGAACAGACTGTCTTGTGTTTTACTTGGCGTCTTGTCGTTTTTGCGCGAGCCAACAATCGCGCCTAACTGCGTGGAGTTACTCGAACCTTAGCAGGGCATATTTCTTTTTGCCGTGGCGAAGTACGATCACCGACTCGCTGGCCAGGTCTTGCTCTGTTAACTTGCGATCGATTCCCTCGGCTTTGCGATTATTGACGTAAGCCGATCCACCTTCGATCGCTCGTTTCGCTTCGCTTTTGCTGGGTGTTAACCCAACCACCACCAGTGCTTCGATCAGCGGTAGCCCCTCGAGCAATCGACTCTTGGGCAACGAGCTACTCGGAACATCGGCAAAGATCGAGTTGAGCTCTTTGTCTGTTTTGGAGTCGATTTCTCCACCCCCAAAGAGGATCGCAGAAGCATTGAGGGCCGACTGCAATCCAGCTTCTCCGTGAACCAACCGAGTAATTGATTCGGCAAGCCTCTTTTGCGCGGCACCCGGCTTGTTCGGCATCTCTGCTTCGATCACTTTGTACTCTGCTTGATCGATATCAGACAAGAACCGGATCGTCATCAGTACGTCGGCGTCGGGGACGTTCACAAAGTACTGATAAAACTCGTACGGACTAGTCCGGTCTGCGGAAAGCCAAACAGCCCCTTTCTCGGTCTTGCCCATTTTGCGACCATCTGAGGTCGTTAACAATGGACATGTGATCCCATAGAGCTGCTTGCCCATCATGCGACGGCCCAAATCGATTCCGGCGGTGATGTTGCCCCATTGATCGCTACCGCCAATTTGCAAATTGCATTGATGGTGCTTGGCCAAGTACACAAAATCATAAGCCTGCAGGAGCATGTAGCTGAATTCGGTAAAGCTCAACCCGCTGTCTTGCCGCTCGAGTCGGCTTTTCACCGAATCCTTGCCGAGCATGACGTTCACAGGAAAGTTCTTTCCGACATCTCGCAAGAAGTCGAGAAACGAGAACGATTGCATCCAATCGAAGTTATTGACTAGCACTGCAGCATTATCACCGTCGAAGCTCAGGAAGCGACTCATTTGCTGCGCAACCCCGGCGACGTTTTGCGCAAGCGCCTCCTTGGAGAGAAGTGTTCGCTCGTCGCTCTTGCCGCTCGGGTCGCCGATCATCCCTGTGGCTCCGCCCACCAATGCGATCGGTTTATGACCGGCCAATTGGAAGCGACGCAAAAGCATCAGCGGCAATAGAGAACCCACATGCAACGAATCCGCAGTTGGATCGAACCCAGCGTAGATCGTTACCGAATTTTGAGTCTCTTTGATGACTGTTTCGAGGTCGGTGCACTGATGGATCAGGCCACGCCACTGAAGCTCGTCGATGATGTTCTTTTCAATCGTCATGCTACGTCTTAGTTGTTCTAAAAGAATGGGTTATCGCGAGATCGTTGAGGAGCCTTGAGGAACGCCTCGGCAATCCTCAAATCTTCCTTGGTAGTAATTTTGATGTTGGACTCCGGTCCTTCGACACAGGTTACCGGCACCCCACTTCGTTCAACCAGTTCGGCATCGTCGGTCGGTTTACCTTGCACTTTGGCATACGCTGTTTTGAGGATGCTCGCCTTAAAGATTTGAGGCGTTTGCGCTTGCCACAATCCGTCGCGCGCGACAGTCTCCACAATCTGATTGTTACTAGCGTTGCATCGCTTGACGGTCCCTCGAATCGGAGCGGCCAAAATTGCGGCCCCCGTTCGCTCTGCAACCGCGATCACCGCGTCAAACGATTGCTTGGTCAAACAGGGTCGCGCTGCGTCATGGACGGCAATCCACTTGATGTCCGACCGAACTTTTTCCAATGCATTGCGAATTGAATGGAAACGCTCTTCGCCGCCTAGTACTACCTCAACACAAAACATGTTCAGGTTCCCAGCGAATTTTTCTTGCACGAGTTCTTTATCCTCGGGCGCGATCGTCATCACGATTTGAGCAACTCGTGGGTGTTCAGCAAAAAGCTGTGCGCTATGTTGCCAAACCGGTTTTCCTGATGCGAGCGTAAATACCTTTTTGGAATACGGATCCTTGAACCGAGTGCTTTTACCAGCAGCGGCCAGGATGATTGCGATATCTTTCATACCAGTTCTTGAGATTGCTTTAATGCGAGTGCGGCCGAATCATGATCGGTCGTGTCTGCGATGATTTTGCCATCGCGGAGCACGATGTTGCGGCGAGCATGGCGGGCGACCGCTAAATCGTGCGTCACCAAAATGACGGTCAGATTGCGTTGCTCGTTCAGCTTGCGGAACAACTCTATCACTTCTCGACTCGTGCGCGAATCCAAGTTTCCTGTCGGTTCGTCCCCCATCAAAATGGAAGGTTCAGCGGAAAGAGCCCGGGCGATCGCCACCCGTTGCTGCTGACCACCAGATAGCTGTCCAGGATGGTGATCCAATCTATCAGACAGGCCAACCAATGACAGCAATTCTTTAGCGCGATCGCGTCGCTGCCTAGCCGACATTACCGGGCCATACAGCAACGGCAACTCCACGTTTTCCAGTGCGGAAGTACGAGCAAGCAAATTGAAGTTCTGAAAAACGAAGCCAATCTGTCGGTTACGAATACGCGCCCGATCGTCGCGATTCATGGACACGACTTCGACCCCATCGAGCAAGTAGCTCCCATTGGTCGGACGATCCAAGCAGCCCAGCGTATTCATCAAAGTTGATTTACCAGAACCGCTGGGACCGATCAGAGCAGAATACTCGCCGCGATCCATAGACAAACTGATGTCGTCCAAGGCTCGCACCTCGACTTCATCGAGTTTGTAAATTTTCGAAACGTTGGTGATTTGAATCAGTGGCTTGTTGGGATTGTTCATGCTTTAGATTGCCTCAGGCCCGCGTTCGCCAGTGCGAATGCGAATGCAATCGTCCATTGGAAGAACAAAAATCTTTCCGTCGCCGATTTGACCTTTCTCACCGGTTTTTGCACCTTTGAGAATGGCATTGATGGTGGGCTCCACGAATTCGTCGTTGACGGCAATTTGGAGTTGGACCTTGCGAAGCAGATTGACGGAAACATCGTTTCCTCGAAACGCCGTCTTCTGCCCTTTTTGTCTTCCAAATCCAAGGCAGTCGAGAACCGTCAATCGAAACACTTCCACTTCGGTGAGAGCCTCTTTGACTTCGTCTAAACGGCTTGGCTGCACAATCGCAATGATCAACTTCACAATGGTTCCTAGTTTTGGTGGGCGAACTGTGCAAGCAGGTCGCGGGCCCATTGCTTGCCAGGGCATTCGACCGCATCATCGTCTGCAATTTACATTAGCCCACTGATTGTCATCGGAAAACGAGCCTCCATCAAGGCAGCTTGCGGCGGAAAGCACTAAACAGATTCGTCGTCCGAGGGAAACTATTCGACTAAAACTTTGCAGAAATTCCGCCGGACCAACCGTAAAACAACTGATCGTCACCCGTTCGGACAGAAAAGCGGTCCACGGCCAACACATCGCTCAATCGCTGGTCCGCGATCGTCCCAATCCAAGGGATATACCAACTTTCGACTCCCGTTTGCAGGAAGCATTGGGCAGTCAAATGGTATTTCAAACGAGCCCCCACCTGAGCCATCGCCGCAAACCGCAATCGATCGTCCGCTTTTTCCGTTAGAAGGTTCCCGGCATCTTCGACTCGAAATGACCCATTGGCGAAATTCCCGAACAATCCGCCATTGGCCAAATATTCGAAATTGAGTCGCTGACTCAACGGTCTCGCAACGTGGATCCCCATCTGGCCTCCGACAAGCAAGTTGTTGACGTCCATCTGAAACAAGCCTGCCGTTGCTCCCTTGGTTGCGTCAAGCTCGAGACGCTCACGGAAACTGATGATCCTCAAGCCGCTCAAAATACTGGAGTGCCCGTCCGAAGACCATCGCCGATTTAGCTCGAATGAATTCAGCCCGGTTTGATGCACTTGACTTTGACTATCCGATGCGGCCAAAGCTCCCAATCCGCTACTTGGCACCGAACCCGTGGGCAAGGTTGTCGATATCGGCCCTGTTCTCGAAATCTCGCGATCCCAGTCGAACGGTCCAGTAAAGACAAACTCGAGTTGGTCCATCAAACCTAAAAGTCGAGCCACGGTGTACCGCCCCGACCCTTCCTTGTCAAATTTCCCAAGTATTCCACCATCTGAGTAGCCGCCTCCGGAATCGTTTGTTCGGCGCATAGAGATATACTCGTAGCCAACCAAGAAATCAGGAAGCTCCTTTTCCAGAGTCAGCAGTCCGCGAATACGACTCCATCGCTCTGGCGTCTCCGATGCTGCTATCGGCGGAGCATATCGCGAAATCGTATTGGCCACGGATGGTGCCGGCGTGGAAACTCCACTCCCGATGGGTGCAACCGGACCAACAGAACTGCCGACTGCTCCGCTTCCGATTGCTGGACTGCCGACACTTGTAGATTGAGGTTCGACCGCTTGGGAAGAACTTTGGAAGTTTGCCGGGGTGACCGATGAGGCAGCTTGCCCAGCAGAATTCCCCAGGACCATCCCTCCGCCGTTCGCATTGCGATTCGCCGCCATGGTGTAGGCAGCATTTGCGACGGCAACCTCAGGCTGAGCGGCCGATGACTTGGGTGCAAACCCTTTTACGGGATAAGCATGCTGTTGAGGCAAATTAGGTTGCGCAGGTTGCGAAACCAATTTCAAGAAATCATCGGAACTAACAGCAGCACTCGCGGCGGCATCACCCGCAAGCCCAACAGCATACTGCGCATTCGCAAACGGACACGTGCAGAAAACGACAACGACAAACACCAAGCATGCAGTTTGAATGAATTTCGGACAAGCCCGAGAGCAGCATGCAACCATTAGTCTACTCCGCGTTCCATTCAAACTACCGAGCTACACTGATGCTGTCCTTGACTGGAACCAAACACAACTTCCGCACAATCTCCATGATGCGTGTCGCCGATTCTTCGGAGTGTGTCGTCCCGCGTACAACGATGATACCGTCTTCGGTTCGATTCAGTGAAACGTTGGCTTTCGGAAACGCTTGTTCGATCGCTTTGCGAACTTCGCCCAAGTCGCTTGGTGCAATGCTTTGGCGTTGCCATTGTGGCTTGACCTGCACTCGTACCATCATCGGCACTTCTTGCGATTCTTGAGTCCACACTTGAACTACTGTCGAGCCAGGCTGGTTGCCAACAATCGAAAGTGTCTTGTCAGCATGCACGACTCGGCAAACCGATTCATCCTCGACATGGATGCCTAAGATGCTCGTATGCAGATCAACGGCCGTCGCCGATTGGCATTCAAGCTCGACAGCATTAACCTTGGCACCACCTGCCACGCTTTCGGTTGGCCCCATACCACCATTGTTTGCAACAGCATAGCTTGGATTGCTAATTGGCATTACGTTACGTACGGCAGTTGGCGACGGTAACGCGGATACGTGTGCTGGTGCCGGTACTTCTTGAATCACCTGACGCGGCACACCGCTCGTTGGTCCGGAGATGCTTAACATCGGCATCGACACCCCACTCTTGACCGAAGAGGCTTCCGGGAGGGAAATCTTGGGACCCTGGATCGCAGGAGCGGATACTTGCGGCGCGACCATCGACTGGGAAGCGACCATGTTGGAAACATGCGAAGTCGTACTGGCGTCCAATACCTTCGTAGCCGATGCGGGCTTGGCTGGTACCGATTGCGTTGGCAAAGCCAATGTCACGGTACCGGCAGCGCTGTCGGACACGGAAACCTTGCTCTGTGTACGTGACGTTGGTGTGTTCTTGACGATTGCAATCGGTGCACGCGACTTCAACGGTACCAATTCCAATTCTTCCTGTGGCTCCGATACAGGCTCATCCACTTCCG
>CAIXME010000589.1 GCA_903920425.1 uncultured Pirellula sp.
ATTCGCCTTGTCGATGGCACCATTGATCTTTTGGGTCGAAGTCGCGCGAGCCATGCGAGCGGTAAGCAACGTCTTCTTTTGTTTGGCTTGCCGAATCTTATCTTCTAAATCGCGGACAGCGGTTTGTAGTTTCGAGACCTCGATTAGATGAGTTGCGTGTTGTTCTTGCCAAATCTGTACCCGATTTGCAACAATCAATTTTTGGCTTAACGCAGACTTCGCAGATAGCTCATCGCCTCGTTTGATAGAAACATTTGCACGCTCAGCCCATTTGACCGACTCTGCTTGTTCACGTTCAATACGCTTTCGCATTTGTATTTCATCGGCGATCGCTTCGGCTACACTCGTTCGAACGCCGCACAACTCCTCTTCCATATCAATAACTAATTGATGCAACATGCGTTCCGGATCTTCAATCTTTTCACGCAACGCAGAGACGCTTGAACGCATAATCAATGAAAATTGTGATAACCATGCCATGATGACAGTAACCTTTCAAAAAGAAACAAAACAGATCGTAAATTGCAAAACCCTAATTCCATGTAGCCAGTTCGGACGAGAGCATCCTGATTTTTGCCATCAGGTTCTCCCGATGGTTTTCGCACACCGCAGCCAAGGCAATGACCGTTATTCCTAATCCAATTCCGCCAACCCATAGCAGCGTCGGGTTATCGATGGTCGATCGAACAACCATGCCACTTAGGTCTGCGAGCAAGAATGCGGAACCGGTATATATCAAAGCGCGGATGCGCAATCCGATCGAGATCAAAATCACTAGGACACAAAGAACCATCAGAGAAAAGAGGTGCAGCCAACTTGAGTCCATCATGCCGAAAACGGGGGACACAAGTATCAATAACGCACCGATGTACCGAAGCGGGTCGTGAGTGAATCTTGGCAACTCGATACGTAACAATTCCACAACGCCTACGATCGAAAGCCCAATTGGAACACAATAGAACTGTGGATCATTCAACCCATTGAATCGGGCGAATGTAAAGATGGCAATGTTGAGTATCACGGCAGCCATCACTGCAAACGATTTCTTGCCGGTCGTCATGGAGTGAAGAAAATAAACCATTGCTGCAGCCAACAAGGACAAATAGTTGCATGCCGCGGTTGTCGCTGAAACATAGGCCACACCATCCCCAATCCCGTTTTGATTGTTCATCACGGACAAACCCGTGACCACGGCAGGCAGCGCCGTACCCAGCATGGACATGGGCGATGCAAGCACACCGAATTTGATGTCCCCGGATATCCTCCTTGAGAGCCATAAGAAACATGCCGAGACCACGATGAGGACGACTTGACTGGTTCCAGTCCCAACGACGAGCAGCCGCTGACTCCATAACCATCCGAGTACCAATCCACCCACTCCGAACGTGAGCCACGCACATGTTTTCGACTGGTCGTGTATTGCTTTGGAAAGTGAAATGTAGGCTGCTATCGCCAAACCTGTCACGATGAGCAAAACCGATTCGATTCCCGTTGAATCTCCGACCAATGCGACAGCAAACAAGACCAGTGCAAGACCAGTATTGACGGCCCCCCAGAGCGTCCCCGCCACCGAATCCCACTTGGAAACAACACGGTCAGCGAATAGAACGCTGGCAACCATTGCTGGGAACAATGCGATTGCCGAATGTTGCAATTCAACCCATGAGCGATACTCCAGAAGCCATCCGTGCATCCCGCTCATTCCTGCTACGAGGAGCAGGATCTGGATATTGCCAACAATCGCCAACAGAACTTTCTCGGATGAATCTTGAACCCGACCACGGATGAATAGGAACGAGGCTAACGCCATCCCACCAGCGATACGAATTGGCAGCGACATGTAAACACAACCAAGCATCCCGAGGGAACCGAGCCAAACGAGGCTGATCAAGCGTGCCTCTTTCCAATGTACCCAGCCCGCGACTTTGCTCGCAATTCCCACCACACATGCTGAGCAAACCATCACAAGTGGCAACGACTCACCATTTAAAACAGCGGGCCACGCGGTATTGATTGCGGCAGCTGGGTAAAGCGGTGCCACCAATGCTATAGCACACGCAGCCATACGACTCTTGAGTACCGTTCCGCATGCAATGAGCCAAATGAAAAAGCAAATCGAAGATACGTGCAATGGATCTGTGCCAAGAAAATTGGTAGCAGCCAAAAATGTTTGTGGTACGAAGATGGTCGCGGCGAATAACAACACCAAACTTGTGGCTAGGTCACACAACGCAATGATGTGACAACGAACCCATCCAAGTATTTGAATGCTAAGATTCGGTTCGCAAGATTGCTTTGCAATGTTCCGTCCAGATGGGATTTCAATTCCAAATGCCGTACGAACGGATCCCCAATCCATCTGCTTATTGCTGGTGAACTTTATAATTGAAAGCCCAACAAACGAGACCAAGGTACACACTATGGAACCGTATTCCGTCCAATGATGTAGTACGTGGTCGAGGGATAGCAGATACGAAGTTGAGCTAACTAGAGCAAGCATCGCAAAGAGCATCGAGGCAAAGTAATTCTGCGTCCGCGCGACAAGTAGCGAAATCGCAGCGAGCACCAACAGTGTGACTTGAAAGTCTGGACGAATAGAGGTGTTCCATAACACCATCATCAACACCAACCACCCCACAGCGATCACCAGAGTTATGGCGATACCAGCGTAGTATGCAAAGCAGATTGGTTTTCCATTTTGGTCGACCATCCATTTCGTCGACGAATCCTTTGGTAAAGGAAGCAGACAGATGCATTGATCAGCAAGGCGAGTGGAATAGAGCCCGATACCAAAAACGAGCAATACGTTGATGATGTTTGAGGGGGACAGGGACCATCCAAACATGGCATGCCCAAAGGGAACTGCCGTCAAACATAGTATCCCTAATCCAGCTAAAGCAGTGTAAGCATATCTTCTGTCCCGAAAGAGTATGGCATAGCCAATAAACACAGCGACATTCAGGAGCGACACAAGGAAGGTCGCCTTTAGGTTGAGCAAAGCAGTCGACCACAACAGCAATGCTCCCGCTGTTACAAAATGCTGCAGCGGTAGTCCGATGTATTGACGATTGCTTAGCATTAGCCTTCGACTGGCAATCGCCAGAATCGCGAAAAGCGGCAAGTAGGTGATACCGTAAAACGCGATAGGCAATCGGTCTTCTTGTACGGCTTGTGCAGCGCTCGCTTTGAGCATCATCACGAGATCTTTGAACAAGATTGGCGATGCTTGGTAAGCGATCGCAACCATAACGATTGCGATCCAGGTAAATGCAGCATGCCGAGTATCGTTGGCAACGAGAAGCATCAGGATCGATGCCAATATGGCCGTTGGCACTACTGCGAACGTACTGGTGACCCCAGTAAAGCTGAACCCCCAGCAAGAAAGAATTGCCCCTGCGATCGTCATCAAGACTCCGGTAACCAGAGGCAAGCCGATGCTCCACGGGAGTGGACGCACAAGATCGCCTGTTCTGGTTCGATAGACGTTGGCAACGCTCCGAGCAGTCAACAAAACAGTCCCCGCGAACATGACCAAGCTCGTTCCAAGCCATTCGGTCGGGCATGCAACTAGTACTTTGCTGCCTACCAAGAATACAAACTGAGAGCCGAGCAATAGAATCGGAAAGAAGCCGAATATACGTGGCAATCGGTGCTCCTCAGCAAGCCAGAAAATATGCCGATTGACTTTGATGACCCCGAGCGTCATGGCAATCCAAAAGGTGCACAAATAAGTCATTGCTAGCCATGAACCGTGAGCAACGGGTACACATGCTGCCAACGCCATCAGGCCATAACAAACCAAAAACGTCGTCTGATGTTCGCGGAGAAAATGATGAAAGATATTCCTGGCGGCATAAAACAGTAGGGAGGAAGCTGGTACCAACAGGATGCAGGCTTCGACGAGACTTGGTAAACCAGTCCAGCTTTCTTGAGTGGCGACCCAACTCAACCCCAACATCATCACAGGAAGTAGCAGGACCGTTAGACCTCGCAGCACATTACCTGTCAACTTGAGTCCAAGTCGTCTGTCTGCAATCTCGGAGAAACAATATATTGCACCGGTGTAGCCAAGCATGGCTGCGAATTTGATGGCGGCCGGCCAGCTGGACCATTGCTTGGTAACCAACATCAATGAGGAAGCCAGTACGATCGCGGCTCCAATAATCAGTAGCCATCGAATGTTAGCGGGCTGAAAGAAGCTGTCGAGAAAGCGTTCCAGGAACATGCGTTCCGTGGTTGCCGATTGGGAGTTCGCTGGCGTAGTTGCCCCATCAGAGCGTGAAGAAACGATGTTGGAATCAAGGACAGGTGGGGCGAACACCTCAATCCCGGCGTATTCCACGTAGGTGTCATGTGGTTGTTGCTGTATCGCCATTGCGAATTCCCTCAAAACAAGGTTTGAGTCTGCATCCACCAAGACGCACAGAATGTACTCAAAACCTTTGCCGAGCTGGCTTATTACAACAAGCGTGCCAGCACCTGGCCGAAACCGGCAAACGTTTCCGCAAAGCGTTCGCTGCCAACGAGTTAAAACCTGAAAAAAACAGTCGTCGCAACCGAACAGGCCGCCACCAGCAGCAATGCGACTGCGGTCTACTGCACGGTTTCGCCTGCACCAAAACGGGCTGGGCTTTATGCAGCCGACGCAACAGAATCTTCACGGTGAGCGTGGAATGGCGTCCGATTTTTCACGCTACAATGCGGCAGTCCCGATTCGACGGAAATCGCCTAAACTACGATGTGCAGGTTGCAATCCAAGGCATTTCGCAGTGCGATTGCCCTATCGTCACAACCGGGGGCGAATGAGCGTTTCGTTGCCAAAGATATACATCGCGATGAGGACGTCATCATAATTCGCCCGTCGGGGTTTGATCAAGACAACGACTTGTATTCAGATTCGCCGGCGGGCGTGTACAGCATTCGCAGGCACATTACACATTACCCTTTTAGACAATCGCGAAAGCGTCAAATACTCCTCCTATTGGATTTAGTAACCAATGCAGTATCCACTTGAAATCCGTTTCTCTCTGTTTTCCATTGCTCAGCAGATTACCGTGCGTGATGCGGCGGGGAATTCGATACTTTATGTGAAGCAAAAGCTCTTTCGCTTTAAGGAAAAAGTCGAAGTCTTTTCCGATTCGAGCATGACTCGCAAGCTATTTGAAATCAATGCGGACCGCATCATAGATTTCTCCGCAAACTACAGTTTTACCGCAGCGGACGGGACTCCATGGGGAGCAGTACGTCGCAAGGGAATGAGGTCTTTATGGTCCGCACACTACGAAGTAATCGAGGATGGCCGGATCGACATGCATATCCGCGAGGAAGAACCATGGAAGAGATTCGTGGAAGGATTACTCGGTGAAATTCCGTTCGTTGGTTTGATTTTCATCTACTTGCTAAATCCAACCTATTTGATCACGATGGCCGACGGAACGCCCGCTATGCGAGCATTGAAAAAGCCCTCGATCTTCGAACGCTACTTCGTCATTGACAAGTTAGCCGAAATCGATGAAGACGACGAATTGCGAGCATTGCTCTCGATGGTGATGATGATTTTGCTTGAAAAATCGCGAGGGTAAAACGCTCTGTTTTCCCGAGACTACCGTCGTCGACCGGCGAAAAGCCTCGTTGCCTTTCGTTGGTCAGCGGTCATGCCTAGAGATTAAGGTGGGCATATATCTATGGTAGCGGCGCGAAACAATTTCTAAAATGCAGGCATGGCCACACAGGACAACCCCAAGGAAACAGCAGCGCAATTCGCGGACAACAGGTCTGTTGCGATCCAGTCTACCATGCAATGGATCAAGAGTTTTTTTCCCAATCTGCGTGATGCTGGCATTCGATGGAGTGAAGATGATGCTGGATCGATGGCTGCATCCGTAGCCTACTATCTCGCTCTTTCCTTGTTTCCCATGATGCTACTGCTGACCTCGGGTTGCGGACTGTTTCTGCAGTTTTCCAATACAGGCAAACAAACCGAACAGCAAATCCTGTCGATTGTGGAGACTTACGCGTCGCCGGTTATCAAGCAGCAGATAGAGCAAGTCCTAACGCAGCTCCAAAACCACTCTTTGGTGAGCGGGCCATTCGGCGTATTAGCAGCGACAGCTGCTGCGATCGGTATCTTTGCCCAAATCGATCGCGGCTTTGATCGTATCTTTCGCATACCCATTCGCAAAGAAGCGAATATGCGGCGCACAATCTATCGAGTCATCCAGAGTCGCTTTCTCGCATTTCTAATGCTCGTTGGATTGGGTGGTATGATTCTCGTTCTGTTCGCGGCAAGCATGGTGATTGCGCAGGTCAGGTCGCTCACGAATTCAAGCTTACCCAGCATGCATCACGTGTTCGGTATATTTGAACTTTGTTTTGCAGTACTAGCCAATGCGATGCTCTTTACACTGGTCTACCGTTGGTTACCCAAGCGTCCCGTTTGCTGGCTTGACGCGATTCGAGGTGGGTTGCTGGCAGCATGCATCTGGGAATTAGGACGTGAGATTCTGGGGGTATTTCTGATTGGGATGCGTTACACGTCCGCATATGGAGCCATCGGTTCCTTTATTGCGATTCTGCTTTGGTGCTACTACGGCATTTCGATCATCTTCTTTGGTGCAGAGTACGTCCAGGTACTGCAGTTGAGACGACTAGGCCGAGCAACTACCGGAGCGGATGCCGTCGTGCATGCGCAGGCAACAGATGGTGTCTTGCCGGTCGCATTAGGAAACGGGCAGCCTGCGTCTGAAGTCCAACCTGAGCACGAAAGTATCTTGGAACCGCAAGGTGGAACGGCTGCTGGGAGTTCAAGTCCGAATAGACCCATTTTTGAAGCCGACCAATCAAGTCCTAAGCAGCGTCCCCGTCGGTCGGTCGATCCCGTTTCGTGAATTCGTATCGCTGAATTGATTTCACCTGCTTTGGGTCTGCCTCAGACTTACTCGGTTCGCGAAAGCGTAGAGTACAATGCAACGGCTGGATCTAGAAGCAATTTCCTTTTTGCGGAACACGAATTGATTCATGGTTGCGAACAAGTCGACTCGAAGAAGGTTCCTTGCGATGAGTGCCACGTTGGGCGCTGGAGCATCGCTATCGTTGCCAACGACCACCCTGCAGAACTCGGCTCATGCAAATGCAGATCGATCGGCGAATGGTCGCATTGGAATTGGCGCAATCGGACTCAGGTACCAGGGAAGTGTGATAGCGCACAAATCTATGCTATACGGTGATCTTGTCGCGGTATGCGATGTAGACCGCAATGTACGAGACCAAGCAAAAGCAGCTTTTGGAAGTACTCCCCACAGCTTCGAAGACTATCGTGAGTTGCTGGCCCGAAAGGACATCGATGTGGTAACGATCGGCACTCCAGATCACTGGCACACGAAGATGGTTATCGATGCATGTCGTGCCGGAAAAGATGTTTACTGCGAAAAGCCGCTCACGTTGACGATTGAGGAGGGGCAGCAGCTTTGCAAAGTCGTTCGTGAGACGGGACGGGTCGTACAAGTTGGGTCTTGGCAACGCAGTGACGATCGTTTTCGACTTGCCGTCGAAATGGTGCGATCAGGACGCATAGGGACTTTGCAAAAAGTAGATATCGTCCTTGGCAAGAATGCAACGAGCGGGTCATTCCGTACCAGTCCTCCGCCCAAGAGTTTGAACTGGGAATTGTGGCAAGGCCAGACACCTGATGTGCCGTACATCGAGGAACGCAGCCATTACACCTTTCGATGGTGGTATGAATATTCGGGTGGGCAAATGACCGATTGGGGTGCTCATCATATCGACATCGCGCAATGGGCAATCAATGATTGGCCAGTGAGCATATCGACGAAGGCCTCCATCCCCAATGCGACAGACGGTTTCAACGTGGCGACCGATTTTGAAGCTGTCATTGAGTATGGAAACGGCGTGATCATGACTGTGAAAGACACAGGGGAAAACGGAATTCTGTTCACGGGCGACACAGGGCGCATTTTCGTGAATCGAGGCAAAATCACCGGCGTTCCCGTCGAGTCGTTGGTGACCCGTCCGCTACCAAGAGAAAGTTGGAATGTGTACAAAGGGGACAATCTGGAACGGCCCGCACGGGCTGGAAAGTTAGACGCGATCATCAATCACATGGGGAATTTTTTTGACTGTGTTCGATCTCGTCAACTACCTATTTCGGATGTGTTCGATCAACATCGCACTGTTTCGACCTGCCATCTGGGTAATATCTCCATGAGACTTGGTCGCACGTTGCGATGGGATCCGGTGAAGGAATTATTCATCGATGACGTCGACGCCGATTCTTGGCTACGCCGAGAGCAGCGTGCCGGCTATGAAACAAAGGCTTAACAGAATGCGATCCTATAGTCGTCGTCGTTGGATGCAAGCCGCTGGGGCTCTTGCAGTTGCCAGCAGCCCAAAGATAGCGGAGAGCTTGGCATACGACCAATTGTCGTCGGCATTCCAACTCAAATACATCGTTTCATCTTGTTTGTATGGGTATACCGACATCGAAACGATCCTTGGTGAGGTGCCCAAGTGCGGGTCGACTGCGATCGATATTTGGCCAAAGGTTCATGGGGACCAACGCGAACAAGTGGAGCGAATCGGTCGAGAGAAATTCGCTGAGATGCTAGACCGTAGCAAGATTCAGTTGGGATGCATTACGCAGTACAAGCTTGGTCCATTTGGTCTGCAGGAAGAAATGCGATTTGCGCAGAGCTTAGACTGCAAGACGATTGTGACCGGCGCAGTCGGCCCGGCTGGACTTCAGGGAACCGAACTAAAGCAAGCAGTCCGGGACTTTATCGAAAAGATGAAACCGCATCTTGCGGTAGCAGAAGAGACGGGTGTGAACATCGCGATTGAGAACCACGCAAACAATTTGATTCACTCTGCTGAATCGATGCAGTATCTATTTGAGTTGCGTCCCAATCACCATCTTTCGATCGCTTTCGCTCCATATCATTTGCCTCAGGACGGAGAGTTGCAAAGTCGATTGCTGCAAGACATTTTGCCTGGCGTCGCAGTCTTCTATGCATGGCAGCATGGCGATGGCAGCTCGCAACCTCAACCCAAGGAACGGGAACTATTGCAGCTTCCAGGGCGGGGCAAATTCGATTTCCAACCTATCCTGCAGGTGCTAAAACGGGGAGGCTATCAAGGCTGGACATCCATATTTATGCACCCGTTCCCACGTGGTATAGCGATACTGGAACCAACCGACGCGGTAACAGCAGAAGTCCAAAGAGCGAGAACCTATCTCGACGACTTGTTGAATACGCATTAAGTACGTTTCGAAATCATCAAAAAGGCACCCACTTCATGCGAAAGATCACCCGGGGATACAGTTGGTTTGTCGGACTGATTCTGATTGTCTCTATTTCAGCAATAGCTTGTTCGCATGCGATCGCGCAACGTCCGCCCAACGTCTTGTTCATCGTTTCGGATGACCTAAACAATTCGCAAGGTTGTTACGGCGATCAGATTGCGATCACTCCGAACATCGATCGCTTAGCAGCTCGTGGCGCAAGATTCGATCGAGCGTACTGTGCGTTTCCGCTTTGCGGACCGAGTCGTAATTCTTTGCTTACGGGGCTTTATCCAAACAGTACTGGTATTCTGCAAAACGGCCAGTTATTTCGGCAAACCATTCCGCGCCAAGCTAGCCTGCCACAGACCTTTCGATTGGCGGGGTATTATGCTGCGAGAATTGGCAAGATGTACCACTACAATGTGCCCAATTCCATCGGCACCAATGGTCATGATGATCCTGCATCCTGGGAACTGGAAATGAACCCTGCAGGAGTCGATCGATTGCAGGAGCAGCCGCAGATCAAGACACTTTCGCCAAATCAATTCGGCGGTACGTTGAGCTGGTACGCATCACCGCACGACGAGTCGCAGCACACAGATGCTCTGCAATCAGACGATGCCATCTGGGCTTTGGAACGTTTCGCAAAGAAGCCTGAGCAGCCTTTCTTTTTATCGGTTGGCTTCTTCCGCCCCCACACACCGTATGTCGCACCTCAGGCCTATTTCGACAAATACGATCGCAACAAGATGCCCATTGTCGCGAACGTCAAGCAAGACCAGCAAAATGTCCCTCGACCAGCATTGGCAAGTGCAAAGAAGGAGCAAAACGATCTTTCGGACGATACACAGAGAGAAATACTGCAGGCATATTATGCGAGCATCAGCTTTATGGATGCGCAGCTTGGTCGTGTGATGGAAGCGTTGGATCGACTGCAATTGGCTGAGAATACGATTATCGTGTTCACCAGTGACCATGGTTATCACACGGGCCAACATGGCCTCTGGCAGAAGATGAGTTTGTTCGAGGAAAGCGCTCGAGTTCCGCTGATCGTGGTGGCGCCCGGGGTGACGAAGCCTCAGAGCGTGATACCAACTCCCGTTTCACATGTAGATCTGTTTCCAACTCTTGTCGAACTGGCAAACATTCCATCGCCAAAGAACCTGCAAGGTCAAAGCCTTGTTCCCATTTTGAAAAACCCAGACGAAAAGGGTCGCGGATGGGCAGTAACGCAAGTTACACGTGGGGGCCGGGATGACAAGTTTTTTGGCTACAGTCTTCGCACTATACGATGGCGCTATACCGAGTGGGACGAGGGCAAACGAGGAAGAGAACTGTACGATCATGATAGCGATCCTCGCGAACTAACGAATCTGATCGATGCTCCACAGCACGCGGAACTAGTTGACGAGCTTTCACGGCAACTCAAACAATCAGTTCTATCAACATTTCCAAAATCAGGCAAAACGCCCGAAGTGGAGTCCACGATGTGGGCCCCTAACGTTACCGACATCGAATAGTCGATTCAAATAATCCGAGGGGAAAAGTTATGATACGACCATCGATTGTCTTCGTCCTACTGCTAATCATCTCGGTC
This sequence comes from uncultured Pirellula sp., assembly GCA_903920425.1. Classification (GTDB taxonomy): domain Bacteria; phylum Planctomycetota; class Planctomycetia; order Pirellulales; family Pirellulaceae; genus JBKCUI01. Next base: position 10,899 of record CAIXME010000589.1, read on the forward strand.
TCTGGAACAGTTCACTCCATTGAGCCCACACTAATGCAACGCCCGAATATCGTCTTGATCTTGGCAGATGATTTGGGAATTGGGGACATTAGTGCCTACCATCGAGATCATATAACCACCCCGAATATTGACCGACTTGGACAAACAGGGGTCCGGTTCACCGATGCGCACGTAAGCGCAGCCGTCTGCATGCCATCGCGTGCCGGATTGATTACCGGTCGACAAGGTACAAGACACGGCTCTGAATTTAATGCAGGTCCTGGCTTGAGCATTCAGGAGACGAACTTTGCCGAACTGGTGAAGAAGGCGGGATACGCGACGGCCGCTATCGGTAAGTGGCACTTGGGTGATTCCGAAGGACGTGACCCGTTGAGCCAAGGTTTTGATGAGTTCTTTGGCTTTTTGGGAGGCGGATCGACCTACATCGATCCCCAACATCCCGATGCAATTGGAGGATACGGTGCCCCTGTTGGAAACCCTCAACGGCAGGAATTGATCGGTTTGAAACGAGGCAGGCAATCCGTAACGGAGACTTCGTACTTAACGGATGCCTTCGCTAGAGAAGCCGTAGACTTCATCGATCGAAACCAGAAAGTCCCTTTCTTTCTATATCTAGCCTTTAATGCTCCTCATTCGCCACATCAGGTCACGAAAAAGTACTACGATCGGTATGCCCATCTCAATGATCATCGTGCCCAGACGTATGCGGGTATGGTTAGCGCTATGGATGATGGAGTTGGTGAGGTCCTGAGCAAATTGAAAGCAGAAGGGCTGGAAAGCAGTACACTTGTCATTTTTCTGTCCGACAATGGTGGCCCAAACTATTTCCCGAGCGGGCCGTCTAATATGCCTTTCAGCGGTTGGAAACGGTATCACCTCGAGGGAGGACATCGCGTCCCGTTCTTTGTGTCATGGCCAGGGCATATCGAAGGCAACCGAATCGAGAAACGTCTAACCAGTTCGCTCGATTTGTTTCCAACCATAGCAGCGGTAGCTGGTATCGATCTACCCAAAGAACGTCCGATCGATGGAGTGAATTTGATTCCGTATTTGACAGGGGAGAAGACCGATGCGCCGCACGATTCTCTCTTTTGGAGAGCGGGAGCAAACTTTGCAGTTCGCGATGGAAAATGGAAACTCATGGTTATCAACAAGACGACTAACGAAGCATTAGAAGCCTTTCAGAAATCCGGTAGTTCGGGACTGCTCAATGGGGGACCTTATCAAGGGATTTCTCCGTTGGGACAACATGCTGTGCTTTACGATCTCGAAGCGGATCCCAGCGAAACCACGAATCTTGCCG
>CAIXME010000590.1 GCA_903920425.1 uncultured Pirellula sp.
CGTAGCGGAACTTGTGAAAGTTCCGGCGAATCGCTAGTCGCAAATGCCCATCGTGCATGAATAGAGTCGCTCGGCGTAAAGGCTCCGCACCGGAAGATTCACATCTTCCGCTACGAGAGGCGAAGGGCGAATTGTCAAGCGCAAAGAGCGGTGAGATGAGCGAAGCATCAATCACCGTAGCGGAACTTGTGAAAGTTCCGGCGAATCGCTAGTCGCAAATGCCCATCGTGCATAAATAGAGTCGCTCGACGTATAGCTCCGCATCGGAAGATTCACATCTTCCGCTACGAGAACGGATACACTATCGCCCTAATCGAACTTTGGCTCGGGCTTGAGCTAGAGTTCGCTCTTTGAGTGCAGCGGTCTCTGGGGAATTGGACTTGATCAAATTCGCACGATCGAGATCCGCTTCTGCTTCTTTTCGATCGATTTGTTCAGGCTTGAGCAGCCTATCTGTTAGAACATTGACGCCGTCTCGCGTCACTTGAACAAACCCGCCGTCCACAAACCATTCGGTCACGGTGTTGCCGACGCGTACTTTCATCATTCCGAATCCAAGCCGCCCAACCATGGGGGCTCGGCCCGGTTGAATACCTAGCTCTCCGTCAAACAAAGGCAAAATCAAGGAATCGCAAGTTGTATCTAGCTCCGTCTTCTCGGGAGTTACAACTACGCAATGAACTTTGTCGTTGGTGCTCATAATAACTACTTGCTTTTGCTTTACTTGGACGGATTACTTCTTCGCCGCAGCGGCCGCTTGACGCTTGGCTTGAGCTTCCACTTGCTCAATTGCACCCACGTACATGAACGCGGATTCTGGCAAGTGATCCCACTTTCCATCGCAGATTTCTTCGAAGCTGCGGATCGTGTCTGCGAGCGTGGTGATTTCACCTTGCTTGCCTGTGAACACTTCTGCAACCAAGAACGGCTGGGACAAGAATCGTTCGATACGACGAGCACGCATAACAACGGTTTTGTCTTCTGCACTCAATTCATCGATACCGAGAATTGCGATGATGTCTTGCAGTTCGCGATATCGTTGCAGAGTCTTTTGAACGCGTCGTGCAATCGCGTAGTGGCGTTCACCAACGATAGCCGGATCGAGAATACGTGAGTTCGATGCCAGCGGATCGATAGCTGGATAGATACCCTTTTCCGAAATCGATCGCTCGAGGTAAATAAACGCATCCAATTGTCCGAACGCGGTTGCAGGAGCAGGGTCGGTTGGATCGTCAGCCGGTACATAAACGGCTTGAACGGAGGTGATAGCACCTCGCTTGGTGGAAGTGATTCGCTCTTGGAGCGCACCCATTTCGGTAGCGAGGGTAGGCTGATAACCCACAGCGGATGGCATCCGTCCGAGCAGAGCGGATACTTCCGAACCAGCTTGCGAGAAACGGAAAATGTTGTCGACGAAGAGCAACGTATCCTTTCCAGTTGTATCGCGGAAATACTCAGCCATGGTCAACGCGGAAAGTGCGACGCGGAGGCGGGACCCTGGTGGCTCGTTCATCTGACCGAAAACCATGCAGGTTTGCTCGATAACCTTACGACCGGTCTTGCCGATCTCGGTTTCTTGCATTTCGAGCCACAAGTCAGTACCTTCGCGAGTTCGTTCGCCCACACCTGCGAAAACAGAGTAACCGCCGTGGGTGCTAGCAACCCGAGCGATTAGTTCTTGAAGAATAACCGTCTTTCCAAGACCCGCACCACCGAACAGACCGGCTTTACCACCCCGTACGAACGGAGTGAGCAAATCGATAACTTTGATACCGGTCTCGAAGACTTCGGTGTTAGTCGAGAGTTCGGAAACCTTTGGAGCTTGACGGTGAATTGGCCAATAATCGTCGGCTTTGACTTCACCACGTTGATCGATTGGCTCGCCAAGAACGTTGAACACGCGACCTAGAGTGCCGGTTCCGACGGGAACGGAAACTGGTTTGCCCAAATCCACGCAGTCCAATCCTCGCATCAGACCGTCGGTGCTGCCCAAGGCGACGCAGCGTACGCGGCCACCACCAAGGTGCTGCTGGACTTCACCAGTCAAATTGAGCTTAACGCCCTTCTTTTCGCTTTCGATCTTCACTGCATTGTAAATTGCAGGAAGCTTGCCTTCTGGGAACTCTGCGTCAAACGTCGAGCCGATAACTTGACTGACTCGCCCTACGTTTTTGACTGTGCCGACGCTCATATTTCACTCGTTCGAATAACAGGTTGGGTTACGGATGATGTGTAAGGATAACGGAAACAGCTGCTTAGCTATTTCCAACGTATGTTATTTTCGGGACGAAGGATTGCCCCGTTTGGCAGCAATTAGCCTAGGGCTTCAACGCCACCGATGATTTCCATGATTTCCTGAGTAATCTTGCTTTGGCGAGCACGGTTGTATCGCCTTGATAGCGACTTGATGATGTCGCCTGCGTTTTCTGTCGCACTCTTCATCGCGATCATTCGTGCGATCTGTTCACTCACAGCTGCATCGAGGAAGCACTTGAACAGCCGAACTCGGAAGCTGGCCGGAACAACCTCTTCCAAGATGGCGCTCGCGGAAGGCAGAAACTCGTAGTCGTTGTTTACTCCAGAGCCTTCAACTTTGTCTCCAGCCTTGGAATCCGCATCTGTAGTGGAGATTTCCAGGTTCGAGAACGGCAGAAGCGTTTCCACGACAGCAACTTGTTTCGAACTGCTAACAAAACGGGTGTAGGCTACGTCGACTCGATCGATTTTGCCCGTGATGTAGCGCTCGATCAGTTCGTCGGCAATTTTCGCGACCGCACTGAACGAAGGCTTGTCATCGAATTCGGTGTAGGTCTTCTCAATGGGGATCCCTGCATAACGGAGAGCCGAAATCCCTCGTTTACCGCTAACAGAAATCTCACCAGCTTCGACCTGCTTCTTGATCTCAGCACGTCGTGCGGTTGCCGCACGAACGACCGCACCGTTGTATCCACCGCACAAACCACGGTTCGCGGTCAGCACCAACATATCAACGGTGTCTGTCGTAGCATGAGCCGAAAGCAACGGGTGGGAAACTTCGGTCCCGCTTTGGGCCAGATCCTGGACGATAGCGGTGATACGTTTGGTGTAATCCGTTGCCGCCGCAGCGCGATCCATGGCCTTTTTGTATCGCCCTGTGGCGATCAATTCCATCGTTCGCGTAATCTTGCGAATGTTTTTGACAGACTTTCGTCTTTTGTCGAGCTGCCGAATATTAGCCATTGCTAGCCGAACCCTTGATCAAATCGCTTAGCGGAACGAAGCCTTGAATGTTGTGATAGCAGACTTGATCGCTTCTTCAATCTCAGCGGTCAAATCAGCAACTTCTCGAATCTTGGTCAAAAGCTCAGGTTTGCGATCGCGAACGAAGTTCAACAAACCTACTTCGAATTCGCGAACTCGATCAACGGCGATTTCGTCCAAGTGACCGCGAGTACCAGCGTAAATACTGATGATTTGCTCGGCAACTTCCATCGGCTGGTACTGTGCTTGCTTTAGCAATTCCACCATTCGGTAACCACGGTCCAATTTGGACTGAGTGGCTGGATCCAATTCAGTACCCAATTGTGCGAAGGCCTCAAGTTCGCGGAAAGACGCCAAGTCAAGACGCAAACCGCCAGCCACCTTCTTCATGGCCTTGATCTGAGCATTACCACCTACGCGAGAAACCGAAATACCAACGTTCATAGCAGGGCGGATACCGGCAAAGAACAAGTCTGGTTGGAGGTAGATCTGGCCGTCGGTGATCGAAATCACGTTGGTTGGAATGTACGCTGACACTTCGCCTTCCAGTGTTTCGATGATTGGCAAGCTGGTCAACGAACCACCACCGAGCTCTTTAGACAGCTTGGCCGATCGCTCGAGCAATCGGCTATGGCAATAGAACACGTCTCCAGGAAACGCTTCACGTCCTGGTGGTCGACGCATCAGCAAACTCAACTGACGGTAAGCGACTGCTTGCTTGCTCAAATCGTCATAAACGATCAAAGCATGTCCGCCGTTGAACATGTAGTGTTCAGCCATCGCGGTTCCAGCATACGGAGCTACGTACTGCAACGGTGCAGGAGCACTAGCACCCGATACGATGACCGTGGTGTATTCCATCGCGCCAGCCTTCTCGAGAGCGTCAATCACCAACGCTACCGAAGAGTCCTTTTGACCGATTGCGACATAGAAGCATTTCACTCCCTTGCCTTTTTGGTTGACGATCGCATCGACGGCAACTGCGGTCTTACCGGTCTTTCGGTCACCGATGATCAGTTCGCGTTGACCACGTCCGATCGGCGTCATCGCATCGATCGCCTTGATACCGGTTTGCATCGGCTCATGTACTGGTTGTCGCTCAGCAACACCCGTCGCGATCAATTCAACTGGTCGGGTGATGGTCGCGTTTACAGGACCTTTTCCATCCAAAGGATTTCCAAGTGGATCAAGAACGCGACCGATAACCGCATCACCGGCTGGAACGGATAGAAGACGACCAAGTGCACGCACTTCGTCTCCTTCTTTGATGCTCAGATAGTCGCCGAGGATGATCACCCCAACGCTTTTCTCTTCGAGATTGAAAGCTAGACCTGTTACGCCGCTAGGAAACTCAACCATCTCCCCGGACATCACGTTCGACAGTCCGTACACGCGAGCGATACCGTCCCCAACTTCGAGGACCGTGCCAACTTCACGCACATCGACCGTGCTACCAAACTGTTGAATCTCGGCCTGAATAACCGATGCGATTTCGTCCGAATTGAATTTCATGGTTTACTAATCAACGACTAACAATGGATCTAAGGTTTAGTATGTTACGACACTTGGCTTGGCATGGACACGCTTTTGCACGCGTTAACGCAGTGCAAAGCCTGCCTTTAGCTGGCCAAGCTACTCAATTTATCTCGAATGACTTGTTCTGCTTTAGCGATCGTCGCCTTGCGCAATTGTTTCAATTGTCCATCGACACTACCGTCGAAAACAACATCCCCAACGCGAATCAGCAACCCACCCAGAACGGATGCGTCGACCTTGGTCGAAACAACGACTTCGGTCTTAAATATCTCTCGCAACTTTGCTTTGAGTGAATCAACAGCAGCGGAATCGAGCGCCTCGGCAGTGGTAACAACAATGCGTAATCTGCCAACCGCTTCATCACGCAATCGCACCACCGATTGGTAAATACTTCGAATCGCACCAAAACGTCCGCGTGTTGCCAACACCTTCAAAAAGGTAAGCAACGTCTTGTCCATTTTGCTGCCAAATATCTTATCCAACAGCTTGATCTTGTCGTCTGCTGCCAACTTTGGATTTGCCAGCGCCGTTTCCAGAGCAGGTTGTTTGTCCAAAACGTCTGCCATCAACGATTGAAACTGATCAACCGTCTCATTGATTGAACTGGACGATTCAGCAGCCCCGAGCAACGCTTTCGCGTACACTTGGCCTACATGCATCGCTTCGTCGTCGAAGACAGTCTCGTTCTTTGTTGATTCCGACATGATAGATCTTCGCGAAGTGGACTAGTTACGGTTAGGCATATTGTTGAGAGCGTCAGCAATCAACTGCTTGTGGTCGTCTGTCTTGAGCTCGCGTCCAACCACTCGACGTGCGAGGGAGAATGCAACATCGGTACTCTTCGTCGACAATTCGCTCAGTGCAGTTTGCTTGGCGGATTCGATGTCTGCCAATGCTCTGTCGCGTTGGCGTGACGCCTCAGCTTGAGCATCCGCAACGATCCTTTGGCCAGCTGATTCTGCATCTTTGCGAGCTTGAGCTAGCAAGTCTTGAGCTTGGGCGTGGGCCGTTTGTAACTTGGCGTCGTACTCTTTCAGCTTCGACATGGCTTCTTCCGAAGATCTCTTTGTCTCGGCGATCAAAGTCGCAATGCCCTTCTCGCGTGCTTCAAGCCCTTGGGAAATCGGTTTCCAAGCCAAAGCGTACAACCCACCCACAAGAATCAAGAAAACCACTGCTGACCAAATCGCTTTATCGCTTTTGAAGTCAATCAGGGAAGTCAGATTTGGGCTGGCGTGGGCAGACGTGAGGTCCGTACCGTGTTCGTCACCGCTTGCCATCGTTGTGCCGCTGAACGCAAAGCATAACAGTAAGCCTGCGAGCCAAACAAAGTAAAATTTTCGATTAAACATAGCTTGAACCAATTGCGAGGGAGTTACCTAAAACGACAACGCCGACAAAATCACGGTTGTTGCGAGCAAACGAACACTGCGTAGAACGCAACACCTTCGATCAGAGCTGCAGCAATAATCATGGCGATACGGATCGTTCCAGCTTGTTCTGGCTGACGTGCGATCGATTCCACAGCACCCTTGCCCAAAAAGCCGATACCAAGACCAGCACCGATAACAGCCAAGCCAGCTCCGATAGCACCTGGAACAGTGCTGCCGCCAGCTGCTTGAGCGCTAGCTGGAACAGCCATCATTGCAAGAGCTGCCAAGGCATACAAACCAACTCGAACGGAATTAAACACTTTAAAAATCTCCTAGCTATTCTTAACGCAACAAAACACGCATGGAAGCGAAACAAATTGAGCATCCACGCAAGTGTCCGCTCAAACAATAAACACCTAGTGGTGATGCATCGAACTACCGATGAACATCGCAGCTAGGAACGTGAACAAGTAAGCCTGCAAGAAGGCCACGAACAACTCAAGTACGCTCAAAAGAGCTGTTCCAATTACCGAAATCATCGCCACACCAGTCCAAGCTGGAGTGCTCATCATGGCGGCTGGAACGCTAATGCCGATCCCGAGAATTCCCAACATGACCAAGTGACCTGCGCCCATATTCATCAGCAACCGGACAGCAAGAACCGCGTGCTTGATAATCAACGACGCAAACTCGATGACCCACAACAGCGGCACAATCCAGAAAGCCAAATACCATGGCAGCCCTAGATCCGGGCAAATGTTCTTTAGGAAGCCAACCGGGCCGAAGGTCTTCACTCCCATCGCAACGCCGATGATAAATACGATCCCAGCCAAGGCCAGTGTCGTACCGAAGGCTGCTGTTGGTGAACCCACCCACGGCAACATTCCCATCAAGTTGCAGCCCAGAATGAACACAAACAAGGTCCACAGGAATGGCATGAATCGATCTGCATCGTGCTCGCCCATCGCAGGGACAGCAACGTCATTGCGGACCCATTGAACAAGCCCCTCCAGCATGTTCCAACGCTTGCCCTTGGGCGACTCGCCGGTGCTGACCTTGCCAGCCAACCAACGAAACACGAACAGTGCAATAACTGCAACTGCCAGTTCGATAAGCATGTATCGTGAAATGCAGAAACCAGTTCCCGATTCGTAAGCGTTCTTCGGCTCACCAAAAGGTTGCGGGATCATGATCTTGCCATCAAGCGAGCTGTTGTATTGCTTTAGCTTTTCCGCATCCCACTTGGCATCGGTCAGATAGTTTTGCAAGTAATCCTTCTGATCGACCTTGCCTACGATCTCTTTCCACTTCGCCAGCTTTTCAGGTGATCTCTGGATCTGAACAAACCAATCGATGGCAGGCGTTGTTGTACTGCCTGCGTAAGCTCCGTAAGCATCCTTTGCATCCGGAGCGTTTCGACCTGCCCACTGGGCAGCTTGAGTCTGGATATCACTGGATTGCTTTTCTAGATAAGCGTCCAAAGGCCATCCAGCATTGGCGGTCGATTGGTGCTGCCAATCGTGCCAGCTGTCTTTCAAGGAAGCTAATTCGACGGGGTCGACGCCAAGACCCTTGAGGCCCTCAATGATCGCATCGGCCTCTTTGGACTGAAAGTCTTCGTCCAGGCGCACGAACCATGATGGAAAATCAGACGCCTTCTCGCGATTACTTCTCCACAAAGCTCGTGGAACTTCGAAGAAATAACCGTCTTTGATGTGGAGAATATCTGACGACATTGCTCAGGCTATTGTTAGAGAGGTGTCGGACGAAAAGTTACCAATGATTAAGATTGCGGGATTGTAATGCGGCTATTGGAATTGAATAGCCCACCATCGCATACCGCTCAAAATTGTTCGCCGTACATTTTGTCGCAGGTGCTACTTCTCGCGTATCTTGGCCAACTGCCAAAGTTTGAGGAGGAAGGCAACTCGCAAGCATTGGTTACTTCCGGGACAAGTCGCTTTCGCTCTGCGACTCCAGCTGCCTGCGTCGTTCACGGTTCCGTTTGGCCGTGTGGTCCGCAATCTTCGCCACATAGAGCATTCCGTAGACTGCGATGCACGTTCCGATCAAAAATCCCACGAGAACAAAGAATTGGGTGCCAGCCCATTGGTCCAGGTAATACCCCCCCACTCCCGGCAAAATCATCAAAATCATCACCGCCATCGTGCGGGATAGTGCATTCGTATTTCCTTGTACCTCAATCCGCTCCAGATCCTTCAGCGTCGAAGCTTCTTCCTGGTCGTTGCTCGCCATTTTCGTTACTATCCGGTGTACTTAGTTGGAACTCTGTGCGGAAATCGCTTCGTAACTGCCCATTTCGCCCGCTTCCGACTAGAAATGGAAGCCCCGGTTAAGCATACTGAAACCCGTTGATCACGCGGTATCTCACTTGAAAAAGTCGCTTGCAGTAGCAGAATAACTTCCAACGAGAAAAAGCAGCGAAACTAATGCCAAAAACATCAGGAAAATCGGTCGCTGCAAATCCCAAGGCGGCGAAGAGCAAAATCGCCAGCGGACAAGCTAAATCGACCGCCAAAGCGACTAATAAGCCAGTGGCAAAGGGTGTAAAAGCAGTAAAGAAGTCCGCTGACAACAAAGTTGCGGACAAGGCTGCGAAGATGGAAAAGCCAAAAGCGACACCCTCGAACGGCAAATCGACCAAAGCTGTTGCCGCCGCGTCTTCTGCATCCAATAAAAAGGACAAGCCCGCCGTTTCCAAGACAGTCAAAACTCCGATCGCAAAGCCGTCGGCTAAATCAACCGCTAAAGTAGCTCCAGCAAAATCTGCTCCTTCCAAGACTCCGGCTGCAAAGACGATCGCTGCTAAGCCTTCTGCGGCAAAATCTCCAAATGCGAAACCGGTAACAGCCGTTACAAAAGCCACCAAACCAGTAGCTGCTTCCAAAGCCCCCACCGCGCCGGCGAAGCCTGTCAAAGAACAGAAACTCGTTGAGTCAAAGCCTGCCAAGCTGGTTTCTGCACCATCCAAACCCGCGAAAGAGGCCGCCCCTAAGCCAACAGCCACCAAGCCAGCTGCTGTCAAAAAACATAGCGAACCCATTCCGCCTCCTTCCAATACCAATCCAGAAATCGTCGCCAGAATTCGAGTAGCTCAAGCTGAAAAGGAGCTTCGAAAAGATCTGGCTCAAGAGGCGATGAAGACGTCGCTGACTCCGTTAACTCCATTGCCACCAATCGTAAAAGGGAAAGATCGATTGGTTCTCATGGTTCGAGATCCCTACTGGCTTCACGCTCACTGGGACATCACTCGGCAATCCGTTGAGCGGGCCAAGGTGGCTCTCGCGGAAAACTGGCACACCGTAAAGCCGGTTCTGCGATTACTCAAAATGGAAGACTCGGGAACCACCAATAATTCCGAAATGGTGTTTCGCGATATCGAAATTCATGGTGGCGTACGCAATTGGTACATCGATGTCGATTCCCCGCCATCGAGTTTCCGTATGCTGATGGGCTACCTTTGCTCGAACGGGCGCTTTCATGAATTAGCTCGCAGCAACACGGTCACAACACCGGTACCCGGCGGCAAAGAAGCTTCCGATGACCATTGGGCAGATATAGCAACAGACGCTGAGCATATCTATTCGATGAGCGGCGGGTACGGAGATGAGACCCAAACCGGCGACTTGACCGAAGTGTTTGAAGAGCGGTTAAAGCGGACCATGGATGCCGATGTGCTGTCGCAATTCGGCAGTGGAGCAGAAGGCTCTCTCAAGCGACACAAGCAATTCCATTTTGATGTCGATGCAGAACTGATCGTTTTTGGCTCGACACACCCCGAGGCACATGTTTCGGTTGGAACCGAACCGGTTAAAGTTCGCAACGACGGTAGCTTCTCGATCCGCATGCCATTGCCTGACCGACGACAAGTGCTTCCTGCGACCGCCAAGAGTCGCGACGGAGTAGATGAACAAACGGTTGTCATCGCTGTCGAACGCAACACCAAAGTGATGGAACGCCTGTCCTTAGATACTGAAGATATCTAACCCCCGAAGCTTACTCGCTAATCACTTAACTTTGCATCGCGTCCAAAATGCTCAAGGACGCTGCTTGCTGCTGTTGCTCCGGAACGAAGTGCTCCCTCCATCGTTGCTGGCCATCCTGTATCTGTCCAATCTCCGGCAATCCAAACGCCTTCGGACCGTAACAGGTCGCTTCGAAGCCTTCCAGATTCATGACCTGGATTCACGGAAAACACGGAGTTGGGGTCTGTAACGACTTTGCCTCGCAGCCATTTCGCAGACCGTGAATCGGGAAATACGTCCGATAGTTCGCTGCGCACTTGTTCCAGGATTGCGTTACTATCTCCGCGAGGCAAAGATCGAGATGCGCTGATCACAATCTGGTAGTAATGTTCCTTGGTGTCGCCGCTTTCGGCCGCATTCGGCCCTACACCTTCGTCGTTCATGGCACTGCTTGGAGCGGGGAACACCCATTGGCATAAACGGCCGATGAGAATCGCATGCGGTGTCCTCAGCCAAGGTTTGTCCCACCAAGTATGCACGCCCGTAATCGGTGACGAATCCAATCGGCTCGCTACGTCTGTCTTTGTCGCGAGCCTTTCTGGCAAAAGCGAGTTCAGTTTGTACCAAGGCACGGCTACCACCAGCACATCAAAATCCATGTCAGCCTGGGCTGCGTTTGAGTTTGCTAACGACGAAGTGGTCAAGCGAATCTTTCTGTGCTCACCATTCTCGACGGAACCAATCGTCTTTCCAAGCTGCACGTCCACTCCCAGGTGCACAAGAGTGTTCAGTACGTGCGTAGAGAGGAGTTCAGAAAGAGGCCGGTTGGGGACCAATAAGTGGAACGCACGACGATGGGCTGCGAATCCGTCTACCAAGACCTTGTGCGTCGCTCCAAGCGTGACCCGATCCACTTGCTCACCCAACGCGCTTACGAGTATCGTAGCCCAGAAATTGGTAATACATCGCTCGCTTTGGTGGTTCTCTTTTAACCAAGCGATTGCCAGTTGCGACCCCATCTCTGGCGTCTTCTTTAGTCGTTGCAGTTTCGACAAACCCCATGCGACACGCGCTCTGTCGACCATGCCCAACTGAGGCCAACGGAGTATCAGGCCAGC
>CAIXME010000591.1 GCA_903920425.1 uncultured Pirellula sp.
AGTGTGGCAACCTATCTCGAATGGGCGAACGAAATTTCGATGAGGTAGTCATCGGCCCATTGCAATCGTCAACGTCCCAAAAACAGTTACCTTGGGGACAAACCGCCTGTCTTGCCTGACTTCCCAACTCTAGCCCCGAATAATCACGCCCGCCATGTGCTAGCTTTGCGGCATCCGCTTGGGACAACTGAATGAATGCGTTTGCTGTGAACAGAAGCGACGCCCCCAACCTTCAAACATTAGATCACCACGAAGAACACGAAGCTCACGAAGAAAGTTACGGTAGACTCGGATCGAAAACTTCGTGCTCTCTGTGTTCTTCGTGGTTCAAAAAGGTCTTCGAAGTTTTAAAAAATCAGATCCATAACCTGCTTATTGAATGGGCCGGCCGTAGGGCAATGCAACTATCCCCCTCAAACATGTTTTTACCACGAAGCACACGAAGAACACGAAGACAAATAATAAGACGGAGTTCGATCCTTCGTGCTCTCTGTGTTCTTCGTGGTTTAAAAATGTCTTCGGTTCAAAAAGCTCTTTGTGGTTCAAATTATTGGAACTACAAAGTTGGCCAGATCAGCCGTCCCAAGAACTTCCATTCCATGCGACCACGCGAGCCAACCAGCGCTCGACGTCGACGGCAAAAGCATTGAGCAGCAACTCCCCCTTCTCTTTGCTTGCTAAATGCGGCCAGCCGATATGCCCAATGCTGCTACGATCTTTGGTTGTCCACGCTCGGTATCCGGTCCGGAATGCATTTCCAGGTTCGACAACGGGAACGTTCTTGTGGTCTACAACAAGGTCCGGCCTAATTGCTAGCACCATGGAAGTTTCCCACTCGCAAGCGTGCCCCATATCGCGTTGCTCAATCGTAGGATCGTCTTTCCATGGCTCGGTCCCTAACCCCCAATAAGTTGTCATTAATAGCAACAAGTCTTTTCGCGCTCGGTGCCGCTGTCGTACTTCAAATATCGCCTGTTTCGCCGGAACGTCGTTACCGCCATGGCCATTCAAAAGAACAATCCGCTTGAAGCCGTGGAAGATGAGATTTTCCACAAGGTCATTCAGGATATCGAGATACGTTCGACCGGATGCAGACAGTGTTCCGCAAAAATCAAGGTGATGGTCCGAGTTGCCTAACCACATTAACGGCGTCACCAGGATCTTCTCCTTGAGATTCCGTTCGACTCGATCGGTGATTTCACCCAAAAGCAAGCTATCGGTCCACACGGGCAAATGTTGTCCGTGTTGTTCAATGGCCGCAATGGGCACAACCACAGGAATGTCCCTGGAGAGGAGGTCGATGGCAGGCGAGGATAGTTCTGCTAATTTCATGGTAGGATGCGATTTTTGGAAAAAAAATACTTTGCGTGCAAGAAAACAATTTGGCGGTTGTGTCTCTTGGTGTTGAACATACCAAGAAGACAAGACGTTTTCAGGTCGAGTTGGAAATTGTGCCTGCCCGATCACCATTGGAACATGTGGAATCATGATGACAAATCCCGAAACGCGAGAAAGCTTGATTTTGCGGTTGCCTTCGGCGGCCGACGCGCAAGCTTGGCGTGAATTTGTCGATTTGTATGAGCCATTGATCATACGTTTTGCAAAACGTCGGGGGCTTCAAGAGGCGGATGCCCGCGAGGTTGCGCAAAACGTCCTGATCGCCGTTGCCAAAGCAGTAGATCGTTGGCAACCAGACCGCGAACGAGGCAAGTTTCGAGCTTGGTTATTCCGGATCGCCAAAAACCAAGTGATCAATTGGGTGAAAAAGAACGCATCCAATGGAGTCAACACCCGAGATCTCCTTGATGACGGGTATGACGTTGCCGACCGATCCGATAGCCAAAACTCCGAATGGGAGATGGAATACCGACGCGAGATGTTTCGTTTGGCTGCAGCACAAGCTCGCGACTCGTTTAGCGATCACATTTGGGAAGCCTTTTGGCGCACGAGTGTACTAGGGGAAACCGTGGAGTCAGTCGCATCGCAATTGTCCGTCAACACTGGCACGGTCTATGTGTCCAGAAGTCGCGTAACAGCTCGCATCAAAGCAATCATCCAACAATGGGAGCGAAGCGATGCAATCTAATTCAACCGAGAAATCAGCATCGAGTCGATGCACCTTCAAGCGTTGGGATGTAGTACTCCACTCGAATGAAAACGATCCCAACTTTCAATCTGCGTTATCGCACGTTGAACAGTGTGATGTATGCCAATCGCGACTTGAGGGAACAGCCGCAAACGATACACCTTGGTGGGGCGAAGCCAAGCAGTCTTGGCTGGAATGCGAATTGCCCGAGACACCATCCGACACATCGCGAAGTTCGATCGTGATTGAGGTCGAGCCTGAGATGCCCGAGGACTCGCGGATCGAATTTGAAACCGTTCCACTTTCGTTCTTGGAGCCACCCAGTCACCCTGAGTTGCTTGGTCGATTAGGTCGATACGAAATTGAACGCGTGGTCGGTAAAGGCGGCATGGGAGTGGTGCTCAAAGCGAACGACTCGGAACTGAATCGCGTCGTTGCCATTAAAGTGCTCGCCGCCCACTTAGCGAACAACGCTTCTGCCCGAAAACGATTTGCTCGTGAAGCCCAAGCTGCTGCGGCGGTACTGCATCCTAACGTGATTCCGATTTACAACGTGGAATCCGATGGTTCGCTGCCGTACTTGGTCATGCAATATGTTCCAGGCTGCTCGTTGCAATCCAAAGTAGATCGCAACGGATCGATCTCGCTGGCTGAGGCTTTACGGATCGCCAAACAAACCGCGGCGGGGCTGGCTGCCGCACACGATCAAGGGTTGGTGCATCGCGACGTAAAGCCAGCAAACATTTTGCTTCAGGAAAACGTCGAACGCGTTTTGCTTAGCGATTTTGGACTTGCCAGGGCCGTTGACGATGCTTCGCTCACGCGAACCGGCGTGGTGGCTGGCACTCCTCATTACATGTC
Source organism: uncultured Pirellula sp. (assembly GCA_903920425.1). Taxonomy (GTDB): domain Bacteria; phylum Planctomycetota; class Planctomycetia; order Pirellulales; family Pirellulaceae; genus JBKCUI01. The sequence goes on from CAIXME010000591.1 coordinate 2,948, forward strand.
TCCTGAACAAGCTCGCGGCGACGCGATCGATACGCGGAGCGATCAATTCAGTCTCGGTAGCGTGATGTACTTTATGTTGGCTGGGCGGCCACCGTTTCGCGCGAACAATGCGATGGGGGTTTTAAACCGCATTTGCACCGAAACGCACCGGCCGATAGATCAAGTGAACCCCGAC